>NZ_JBFTND010000184.1:0-26389 GCF_056397305.1 Cupriavidus sp. 05N40 | reverse complement strand
GGCATCCGCTATCAAGCGCCCACACTTATCGGTTGTTTGTTTGTTAAAGAACTTGCCGCGGTTCGCTTTGCTTACCGCGTCGCTGCTTTGTTGTCAGCAGCAGAGAAACGAGATTATGAAGAAACTTAGTAATTAAATCAAGAGTTTTTTGYGAAATTTCTTTTTTTCAAAAACCTCGCTCACCTCGACTAATTACCTTCGCCGACCCAGGCAATCATTTTCCCTGCTTGATTCGCCGCAATATTTCCTGCTGCGGGGGACCGAATACTAAGGGTTCCACACCGAGCTTGCAAGTTTTTTCTGGAAAAAACCAAAAAGTGCCACCATGGCCACATCGAGGGTGCATCGAGGCCCGAAGCCGCCGGCACGCCTTCCTACGGCAGGCCCTCGTGACRGGCAACAGCGCAGGCATCCGGCAAGTTACGCAGGAGCGAAGCGGCATCCCCAGAGCGACGGCGTGTCCAGGTCCATGACTCGCTCAACACCCAGTGCGCCCGGCACTTCGTCGTAGAAATGCCGGGCGCCATGCCCATCCGACATCAGTCATGTGGCGGCGGGACGGGTGCACTCTGCGCTGCGCGCGTTCGCAGGCGTGGTGTCGCGAAGTCCAGGAAGGCACGCAACTTCAACGGCAGCGGCGCTTGTCCTTTATGCACAAGACTGACTGGCAATGGCGCCGACTCGAATTCCTCGAGCACGATGCAAAGTGTCTTATTACGTATGGCATCCGCAACCTGGTAGGACAGCACACGTACCAGTCCAACGCCGAGTATCGCGGCTGCAATAGCCGCCTCCGCGGTATTGACTGCAAGCCGCGAATGAATGGGCACGGATAACTCGGACTTGCCGAATCCAAAAACCCAGGCGCGCATGGACGCGAGAACCTCGAAGGTAATGCATTTATGCCCGGCGAGATCGCGCGGTCCGGCCGGCACGCCGTGAGTTGCCAGATATGCCGGACTTGCACATACGACCCGGCGGACGACTCCGACTCGCGTCGCCATGAGCGTGCTATCGGGCAATTTACCAATCCGGACCGCCACGTCGGCGTGCTCGTCCATCAGATGCACGACGCGATCCGTGAGCGCGAGGTTGATGTCGATCTCCGGATATTGCGCGAGAAATTCCGCAACGACCGGCACGACGTGCAAGCGCCCGAAAGTGACAGGAGCCGTGATGACGAGCTCGCCCCTGGGCGAGGAATGTTCACCGGTCGCAGCGCGCTCGGCCTCTCCGATTTGCTCGAGAATCCGCCTGCAGGCGGCCACGTATGAATCCCCGGCTTCCGTCAGCGAAAGCTTGCGCGTCGTGCGGTGAAGCAAACGGACTTTTAAATGTGCCTCCAGCTCCCCAATCTTGCGGCTGACTGTTGCCAGCGGCACGCCGAGGCGACGCGCGGCGGCGGACAAACTGCCCGAATCGGCGACCGCGATGAGCAGAGACATGGAGTCAAAAAGGTTCATCTGATTCTATCGATTCTATCAATTGATGGAAGGATGACTCTCAATTTTGCTGGATTCTCTTTTCAGATGCAAGGAGGTAACTTACGAACCTAGTATCTCGAGAATGAAAGGAGAGTGCCGTGAGCAACCCATCCAACCCACCCGACAGTCCGCACGCGCCTGCGATGGCGTCCCGTAGCAAGATCGTGATGATGGCAATCATCGCGGGCGCGGTGATCACCAACATCTATTGCACACAGCCGATCTTGCCGTTGATCGCGTCGGACCTGCACCTCGACGTGACAACGGTTGATCTCGTTGCCGGCGCTGCGTTGCTTGGCTTCGCAACGGGGCTGGCGCTTCTGTTGCCTCTGGGCGACCGCTTCGACCGTCGCAAGCTGGTACTCGGCCAGATCGCGCTCGCCTTCGGCTTTGCCGTGGTTGCAGCGCTCGCCCCCGGTGTCTGGGCGCTGATCGCAGCTTCCTTTGGTCTTGGCATTGTCAGCTGCGTGCCGCAACAGCTCGTGCCTTTCGCGGCCGTCATGTCGCCGCCAAGCGAGCGTGGGCGCTCGGTGGGGACGGTCGTCAGCGGGATCATGGTTGGCATCCTGCTTGGCCGCACGATCAGTGGCGTGGTCGGCGCGGCCTATGGCTGGCGCGCGGTCTATGGCGTGGAAGCGGCGTTCATGATCCCGGTCTGGATCGCCGCCGCATCGCTGCTGCCGCGGGGTCGGCCCACCACGAATCTGTCCTATGGACGCCTGCTCGCGTCGCTCTGGCCGCTGGCGCGGGACAATCGCCCGATCCGGGAATCGATGATCATCCAGGCGCTGTTGTGGGCTTGCTTCAATGCGTTTTGGGTGAATCTGGCCGCGCTCCTCGTAAGCGGTCCGTGGCACCTTGGTAGTGCCTGGGCGGGCGGCTTTGGCATCATTGGCGCGGCTGGCGCACTTGCCGCTTCACTCGGCGGTCGCGCCACTGACCGGTTGGGGTCGCGCAGCGTCATTGGGGCCAGTATCGGCATAGTGACGCTTGCGTACGTGCTTCTCGCCGGCGCCGATTCCTCGCTTGCCCTTCTGGTTATCGGTGTCATCGTGCTCGATATTGGCGTGCAGTCAGGCCTTGTGTCCAACCAGACGCGCGCCTTCGCCGTTGATCCGAAGGCGCAGGGCCGCATTAACAGCCTCTACATGACCGCTACCTTCTTCGGCGGCGCCCTCGGTACGGTGATCAGCGGCTGGCTCATGACTCGCTTCGGCTGGACGGGCATCGTCGCATTTGGAATCGTGCTTGGACTCATCGCTTCCGCAATACACTGGATCGGCGCCCGGGGCGGCCAGCGGAGCCCGAATACCGATGCGGCGATCAAAGCGGGCAACATCTCAGCGAGCGCAGATTGAATTGCCCCGGAGCCGGTCCGCGAGGATGCGTCGCGGACCATCCAAGACCTTATTCGAGACGGCGGGGGCCGGGCTCGCGGCCGCAAGCGCGGGCTATTTGCCGATCGCCAACGCTGCCTCAGGAGCGGCCGCCGGCTGGTGCGCCGGACCGGTGATCTCGGCGCTCGTCCTGATGAGGGTCTTGCGGAAAATCTCCACCAGGGGCCGCAGATTGACTTTGTGCCACGCCGCCCACAACGGCGTGCGGTAGGTGAACCACGACAGTTCGTGCAGGACCACCCCGTCCGGCGCCTGGTGGCGCAGGCTCTGCTGGATCATGGTCATGCCGAGGCCTGCTGCCACCAGTCCCAGTGCTGCCAGCGGCTCGGTGGCTTCCATGGTGATGGACGGCGTAAAGCCGGCCCTGGCGCAGGCGGCAATGAAGGTGTCGTGCCGCAGGGCACTCTCCCTGTGCATCACGCCAATCCACTTCTGCGCCGCGAGGTCGTCCGGCGTGAAGCGCTGCGCCGTTGCCAACGGATGTCCCTCGGGAATGGCAAGCAGCATCGGGTCGTTCAGCACCTGTGCGGACTCCAGGTCCGGGTCGTCCGGAGGCGGCGGCTCGCATACCAGGGCGATGTCCAGGCTGCGCTGGCGCAGTCCTTCGATCTGCGCCGCGGAGGGATGGTTGTAGAGCGCGATATGCACGTTCGGGCGCGTCTGCCGCAGTTCGCGCAAGGCATTGGGCAGCACGCCGGAATGCATGGCGTATTCGAGATACCCGATGCACAGCCCGCCCTCGTCCCCCTTCCCCAGGCGCCGGGCCAGTGACTCCAGCCGGTTGCCATGGGTGAGGAAGGCGCGCGTTTCGGCCAGGAATGTGCGCCCGTCCGTGGTCAGGCGGATGCGCTGCTGGGAGCGCTCGAACAGCGTCAACCCCAGCTTTTCCTCGAGTTGCGCGATCTGCCTGCTCAGCGGCGACTGCGAGATGTGCAGCCGCTCCGCCGCCCGTCCGACGTGYTCTTCCTCGGCGACGGCGACAAAATAGTGGAGTTGGCGAATGTCCAGCATCTCAGACCTCTAGAGACTTAACTTTTTCCTGATCATGTCCCGTCGAGGCTCAACTTGCAACGCCCGACCGTGCCGCGATCTGCGGATCTTCATCTCCGCATATTGCATGAAGCATGCCTTGCAATGATTTCCCCGCCGCGCCAGGAAAGGCGTGGCGGGGAGACGATCATTCGCCGCGCCGGAACAGCACGCGCGACGTGCCCGGCCCGGAGCCGACGCAGTACCGGCTTAGGCCGTCGATGGCCTTCAAGACGAAGCGCTGTCGCTGCTGCTGCCAAACGACGCTTCGAGCGCCTTCAGGCCGTCCCGGTAGATACCGCCGAACAGGGCGGACGCCTCCTCATCGCTCACACCAACCGGCGTGAACTGGCCGGACCATTCGACCTGCGCGCCCTGCTCGCCTGGGATTTCCAGCACGCGCAGCGTCGAGCGATAGCCGGTCACGGGGAACGGCGCCTCGAGGATCGAATAGGTGTAGCTGCGCGCCGCGTTGTCGAATACCTCGAGCCGCTCGACGATGGCATTGCCGTCGGGATTGGCCAGGCGACGCACGCGGCCGCCCTCGCTCAACTCGCTCCTGGGAATGTAGGGCAGCCAGTCCGGCAGCGAATCGAAGCCGCCGATCCGTTGCCATACCTGGTCTGCCGGGACCGCGAGCGTGATGCTTGCAAAAGCTTGTGCCATGTTGGCTCCTCAGGCGAGATCGATGGGAAGCGGCGCATTGGGCGCGACCAGGCCTTGCTCGCGCATTTCGCGCCAGAAGCCAGCGGGGATCGGCTCCGACAGCGCGGCCATGTCTTCGGCGATGCGCTCGGGACGGCTCGCCCCCGGGATTACCGCGGCGACGGCGGGATTGGCCAGTGCGAATTGCAGGGCGGCGGCCTTGATGCCGACCTGGTAGCGCCGGGCGATCGCCTTGATGCGCTCGACTTTGGCGACGATGTCGGCCGGCGCCTTCTGGTACTCGAAATGCGTGCCGCCGGCCAGGATGCCGGAGCTGTAGGGGCCGCCGACGACGATCTCGACCTTCTGCGCGGCGGCCGCCGCCATCAGGCGCTGCAGGGCGCGCTCGTGATCCAGCAGCGAGTAGCGCCCGGCGAGCAGGAAGCCATCAGGCTGCGCTTCGGCCAGGTCCAGCGTCAGCTCCAGCGGTTCGACGCGATTGACGCCCAGGCCCCAGGCCTTGATGACTCCTTCCTCGCGCAGCCGGGTCAGCACGCGGAAGGCACCCTTGCGGGCAGTCTCGAAGTAGGACAACCATTCGTCGCCATAGAAGTCCTGCGCGATATCGTGCACCCAGACGATATCGAGGCGATCGGTGCCCAGTCGTTTCAGGCTGTCGTCGATCGAGCGCAACGTGGCGTCGGCCGAATAGTCGTTGACCAGCTTGTTAGGACGCCCGGTGGCGAACAAACCACCTTTTTCGCCAAGATCGCGCGCGCTGGCGTCTTCGACTTCGTCCAGGATCAGGCGGCCAACCTTGGTGCTGATCACATAGTCATTGCGGTTGCGCTTGGCCAGGGCCTGGCCCAGGCGGATCTCGGACAGGCCGGCGCCGTAGAAAGGCGCGGTGTCGAAGTAGCGGATCCCGTGTTCCCAGGCGGCGTCCACGGTGGCGGCGGCTTCGGCTTCGGGGATATCGCGGAACATGTTGCCCAGCGGGGCGGTACCGAAACCGAGGACGCTGCCGGCGGGCAACTTGTCTTTGATGCTCATGACTGCTCTCCAGAAGTGAGTTGAGTGAAGGCAGTCTAGGATCGCAAGTTGAGCCTGTCCAAGACGGAATAGGGAGAACTTAAGTCTCCCAAGGTCTTAATATGAACGAGCGGGCTGGGCCGGACGCGCGTACATTGGCGTCGCATGGGCTGCATCGGCCACTCGGCATGCATCGGCGCGCTTCGTCGATGCCCGCGGCGGTGGGGCGATGCCAAGGCGGCTGGCGCGGGCCAGCCCATCCGAGGCCGGGTCCACGCCGACCATCGCGCCCATTTCCAGGTGCCGGCTATTGCGCATCACCTTGAACATCAGGTCGGTGCCGATATTGCCCGGCCCGATGATGGCGACTTTCAGTTTGCGGTTTTTGCTTGTTTTCCTTCTGGCGGCGATACATGGAAGCCTGCATGCCCGAGCCCTTCCATATCGACCGAGACGTACTGCCCCGGCCGGATCCATTCGGCCTGCGTGGCGCCGCCGGCCATTACCAGCCAGCCTGTCTGCAGGGGCTCGCCGGCGGCTGCGGCGACGCGCGCCGCGGCCACCAGCGAGCGCAGCGGATGGCCGAGAATCGCCGCCGTGGAGCCCACCTGCACCGCCCGGCCGTCGATCGACAGCACCAGGCCGAGGTTGCCGAAATCGCGGTGCGGATCGTGCCAGGCGCCGATCACGAAGCCGCTCGACGAGGCGTTGTCCGCGATGACCTCGGGCAAGGTGAACTTGAAATCCCGGTAGCGCGAATCGATGATCTCGAGCGCCGGCGCGATCGCCTCCACCGCGGCAAGCGCCTCGGCAGCGGTCGCGTCGCCGGCCAGGGGCTTCTTCAGCACGAACGCCAGCTCCGGCTCGACGCGCGGATGCACGTAGCGCGAGAAATCGACCGCCCCGCCCTCCTCCACCTGCATGCCGCTGGTCAGGCGGCCCCAGATCACGTCGGACAGCCCCATCTGGATCATCTTGGCGCGGCTGGTAAAGCCCATCTTCACGCCGACCCGCCGCTCGCCGCGCGCCTCGYGGCGACGCACCGCGGCCGACTGGATCGCGTAGGCGTCGGCGAGCGACAGCGTGCCATCGGCATCGAACTGCGCCACGGCGGTCGCGCCGGCGGCGGCGTCGTCCAGCATTGCAGCAAGATCCTGGATCGATGTCAGCGAGGTCATTGCGCGTTCTCCGGTTCGAATACGGCCTTCACGCTGCCCAGGCCGTTGATATGGGCATCGAACACGTCGCCGGGCTGCACCGGCACCATCGGGCCGAGCGCGCCGGACAGCACGAGATCGCCGGCGCGCAGCGGGCTGCCAAGCGCGGCCATCGTGCGCGCCAGCCAGACCACCGCGTTGAGCGGATTGCCAAGGCATGCGGCGCCCGCGCCGGTCGAAACCGGCTCGCCGCGCCGCATCAGCGCCATGCCGCACAGGCGCGCGTCGAATGCCTGCAAGGTCTTCGGCGTGGTGCCGAGCACGTAGGCTGCCGAGGATGCGTTGTCGGCCACCGTGTCCACGAACCGGATATTCCAGTTGTCGATGCGGCTGCCGACGATCTCCAGCGCCGGCAACGCGTACTCGATGGCGCCGAGCACGTCCACCAGGCCCGCGCGCTCGAGGTCAAGGTCGCGGCCCAGCACGAAGGCGACTTCCGCTTCGATCTTCGGCTGCTGCAGCGCCGACACCGGAACCGGCTCGCCATCGCCATAGCCCATGTCGTCGAACAGCGTGCCGAAGTCGGGCCGGTCCACGCCGAGCTGCGCCTGCACGGCGCGTGCCGTCAGGCCGATCTTACGACCGACGATGCGATGYCCGCCAGCCACGCGTGCCTCGGTGTTGATGCGCTGGATCGCATAGGCTGCCTCGGCGTCGATGCCCGGGTACTGCTCGCGCAGCGGAGCGATCCATTCGCCGGTGCGCGCGGCCTCGCGCAGCGCAAGCGCGGCGGCTTGTTGTTGCTGGGGTGTCATGGGTTCTCCCTGGCGGCGCGCGCAGCGTCGATCTCGTCCTTGGTGCGGTCGCCCACGCTCCACTGCGTGGCGGGCAACTGGCTGACCAGCACGCGGATGCTCTCCAGCGGCGCGCCGAGCGTGGCGTGCACGGTGCGCGCCACCTCCTGGATGCAGCGCTTGACGGTCGCTTCGTCGCGACCTTCGATAAGGGTGATCTGTACGATCGGCATGAAGGTTTTCGCTATGGAGTGGAATTCAGGCGGCGGGCGGCGCCACCGYGATATCGGTCTTGCCGGCGCGCTTGAGCGCGTCGGCCACGAAGCCGTTGCGCTTCATGGCTTCGACGAAGTCATGCAACCAGGCGGCACCGGCCTCGCGGCCGCGCGGCAGGCACAGCGCCTGGTCGATCGCCAGGAAGTCGTCGGCCATCACGCGCAGGTGCGGCCGCGTCGCCGCGTATTGCTCGATCACGCGGCGCACGCCGGCGGCGGCGTCGAGCGGCGCGGACTCGAACAGCGCGAAGGCCTCGGCGGCCGTGGGCCGGCGCTCGATCCGCGCCTGTTTCAAGGTCCGCGTCAGGTGCAGGTCGTAGGCGGCCCCCTTGCCGACGGCCACGCTGCGGCCCGGCGCATCGACGTCCTGCGGGCRCTGCAGCGGCGAAGCGGCGTGGACCATGTAGCAGGCAGCGATCTGCACATAGGCCGGCGAGAACGCCAGGCGGTCGGCGCGCACGGGGTCGACCGCCAGGAAGGCTACGTCCCAGGCGTCGTCGGCGAGGGCATCGGTGACCTTGCCCGCGGCATCGTAGGGCACGAGTTCGGTCTCGAGTCCGAGCTGCTCGCCCAGCGCATAGGCCATGGCGACCGAGATGCCCCCCGGCGCGCCGGTGGCCGGATCGCGCTGCGCGAGCGCGGCATTGCCGAAGTTGATCGCAGCACGTACGCGGCCGTGCGGCGCCAGGTCCCGGAGGACGGAAGCATCGATAGTCATCAGGTTCATTCCTGGTCTGGGGGTGGGCCGGTCAGGGCGGGTCGGGTCAGTCAAGGTGCACGCCGGCCGTCTTGATGACCGTGCCCCACTTCGCGCTCTCGCTCTTGATAAAGCGCGCCAGCACCTCGGGGGTGCCGCCGCCGAGCTCCACGCCCGAAGCCGCGAATTTTTCCTTGACCTCCGGCCGCTTGAGCGTGGCATTCATCGCGGCATTGAGCGCCTGCACTACGTTGGCGGGCGTGCCCGCCGGTGCGACGATGGCGAACCAGGCGATGGACTCGAAGCCCTTCACGGTCTCGGCGATCGCCGGGACGTTCTTGAGCGCCGGCACGCGGCCGGGCGTGGCCACGCCCAGCGCCCGCATCCGCTGGGCCTCGACGAACGGCAGCGTTGCCGGCGAATTGTCGAACATCACCTGCACGTTGCCGCCCATCAGATCCGTGGCCGCGGGCGAGCTGCCGCGGTACGGCACGTGCAGCAGGTCGATGCCGGCGCGGCTCTTGAGCAGTTCCATGGTGAGGTGGCTGGTCGTGCCGTTGCCCTGGGAGCCGTAGGAAAGCTTGCCCGGATGCGCCTTGGCGTAGGCGATCAGCTCCGGCAGCGTCTTGAAAGGCTGCCCGGTATTGGCCACCAGCATGATGGGCACGGTGGCGATCAGGCCCACGGGCGCGAAGTCCTTGGCGGGGTCATAGCCAAGCCGGCGGTAAAGATACTGATTGATGCTCAGCGGGCCGGCGGTGGTCACCAGCAGCGTGTAGCCGTCCGGCTTGGCATGCGCGACGATCTCCGCGCCGACGTTGCCGCCAGCGCCCGCGCGGTTGTCGACGATGACTGTTTGCTTGAGGGCGTCGCCCATGCCGACGGCCAGGGCGCGCGCGACGATGTCGGTGGTCCCGCCCGCCGGGAACGGCACGACGATGGTGACCGGCTTGTCGAAGCTCTGTGCGGCGGCGGCGCCGGCGGCAAGCATGGCGGTGCCGGCGAACAGCCAGGCGGCGAGACGCCGCCATGGCGAACGGCCCGGGCGGGTACTGGTGATGCGCAAAGGCATTTCTGTCTCCTGTCTGAATCTTGTCCTGCGGTCAGTCGTCAAAGCCGTACAGGCGCGCCGGATTGTCCACGAGCATGCGCCGCTGCTGGTCCGCGTCAGGCACCCAGAGCGGAATCAGGTCGACGAGGTCGGCATCGTTGGGCATCGCCCCCTTGTAGATGGGATGCGGCCAGTTGCTGCCCCAGATCACGCGGTCGGGATACGCGCGCACCACGGCATGGATCATCGGCAGCATGTCCAGGTGCGGATATGCCTGCGACGACGAGCGATACAGGCTGGCGAGCTTGACCCAGCAGCGGCCTCCCTCCAGCAGGCCCATGAGCGCAGCGAATCCCGCCGACTGCACGCCCTCGTCGCCAAGCACATGGCCGAGATGATCGACGACGAACGGGTTGGGCAATGCCATCAGGCGCGGCGCCAGGTCGCACAACTCCTTCGACTCGTGCAGATGCAGCACCAGATGCCAGCCGAGCGGATGGGTCTCCTGCGCCAACGCCTCCAGGTGTTCGAAACGGGCGCCGCCGCGCACGACGGTGGAGATCCGGCAGCCGCGCATGCCGCCGTCGTGCATTGCCTGCAGCGCGGCTCGCCCGAGTCCCGGCCGGATTACCGCAACGCCGCGTGCGCGTTTTCCCATGCGTGCGATGGCGTCCAGCGTGACACGGTTGTCCGTGCCGTGCGCGCCGCCGTGCACGATCACGCAGCGGTCGATGCCCAGCGTGGCGAGCAAGGCCTCGTATTGTTCGACAGTGCAATCCTCCGGCGTGTAGCTGCGCTCTTCGGAAAAAGGGTACTGCGCCTGCGGGCCGAACACGTGGGCGTGGCAGTCCACGGCGCCCCGGGGCATGCGGAACGCCGGCATGCGCAGGTTGCGGTCCGGCCCCTGGCAGGGCGGGGGGGCGGCGGTGAGGCCGGTGGGCATGGCTTGTCTCCAGTCTGGTGCTTCGCGGGACTTCTGCCCCTGCGCTGATGTGGATCATCGGCCAGTCAGCCCTATACGGTCTAATACTATTTTTTTCCGATACCATACCGATCCGGTATTGCCCTTCCTGATCTCCTCCCAACACGCGGACCTCCCATGGATCTCAAACAGATGCGTTACTTCCTCGCGGTCGCGGAGGAGCGCAATTTCACCCGCGCGGCTGCGCGCCTGCATATGGCCCAGCCACCGCTGACGCGCCACATCCACGCGCTCGAAGAGGAACTCGGCGCCGCGCTGTTCGTGCGCACGGCCAAGGGCGTGGAACTGACGGAAGCCGGCACGGCCCTGCTCGAGGAGGTGCCCAATGTGCTCAGCATGGCGCGGCGGGCAAGCGAAAAGGCGCAGCGCGCGGGACGGGGCCTGATCGGCCGGCTCGACGTCGGCATCTTCGGCTCGGGCCTGCTCAACGTGATTCCGGTGCTGCTGGCGCGCTTTCACAAGGCACGGCCGGAGGTACGGATCGGCCTGCACAACATGGGCAAGGCCGAACAGATCGAAGCGCTGCGCGAGCGCCGCATCACGGTGGGGTTCAATCGGCTGGTACCGAACGAGCCGGACCTGATGGTCGAGACCGTGCTGCGCGAAACCATGCTGGTGGCGCTGCCGGAACACCACCGCCTGGGCAAGAAGCCGGTGCTGACGCTGAAGGATCTCGACAGCGAGCCGATGATCCTCTATCCCAATGCACCGCTGCCGGGACTGGCCCAGGAGGTCATGTCAGCGTTTCGCAGCGAGGGCGTGCGACTGGTGATCGAGCAGGAGGTGGAGGACGTGGTCACCGCCGTCGCCCTGGTTGCCGGGGGCTTCGGGCTTTGCGTGACGACCGAGTCGGCATCGAACCTGCGGCTGCCGGGCGTGGTCTATAAGCCGCTCAGGTCGCGTGTACTGAAGGACATCGAACTGAGCTGCCTGTACCGCCGCGACGATCAATCGCAAATTCTCCAGGCATTCCTCAACGTTGCGCGACAGGGCGCGCAGCTACCGCTGAGGCGGCGCTGACGCAGGCCTGACGCGCCAGGCATCGTGCCCCGCCCTGCCCCGGCGGCCGTCGTCGTGTTGTTGCATTTCAGCTGAAAAAAGAAAAATTCAATACGGAGCGGCGCCTCAGCGACTAGAACTGCATAGACAGCGCGCCGGCATGTCGGCGACGGGCCTTGCCCTGCGGCACCGGCGTGACGAGGGAGGAAAAACACGATGGCTTCCATCACGATCAACGGCATCGCGATCGACACGTCGGCACCCAGGGAGACCCTGGCGGCGTTCTCCCTGGCCAACGAGAACGCCAGCACGACCGACTACATCGTCGTGGTGCCCCATGCCCCGATGAATGCCGCACAGAAGCAGCAACTGGCGCGCGCCGGCGCCGAGGTCCTGGAAGCGGTGCCGGGCGGCGGGCTGGTTTGCTACTTCCCGAAGACCAGCCTCGCCAGGGTGCGGGCACTGCCGTTCGTCGACTGGGCCGACCTGTATCCCAACGTGGTCAAGCTCTCGCCGTCGCTGCGCCGGGTGGCGCCGCAGCCCGGCGGCGTTGCCGTGGCGGCGGCCGCGCTGGCGCCGCCGGCCGAGCTCGATAGTTCGCGCGTCACGGTCGACGTGGTGCTGCACCGGAACGCCAGGGTGGCCGAAGCGCACAAGCTGGTTGCCGCCGCCGCGCACCTGGACGTATCCGCGGTGACCGTGGCCGGGCACAAGCTGCGCGTGACGCTCAAGCGCCGGCGCCTGCCGGAGGTCGCGGCGCTGGACCCGGTGCGCCACGTCGAGGAAGTATTCCCGCGCCGGCTGGCCAACAATATCGCGCGCACCATCCTGCGCGCCCCGGCCGCGGCCGACCCCGCTGCGCTGCGCGGCGATGGCGAAGTGGTGGCGGTGGCCGATACCGGCTTCGACAAAGGCTCCACGACCAATGTGCACCCTGCCTTCAAGGGCCGCGTCAAGGCGCTGTACGCGCTGGGCCGGCCCGGGCGCAAGGACGATCCCGACGGGCACGGCACGCACGTGGCAGGCTCCGTGCTTGGCGACGGCGTGTCCAGCACGGACGGCGCCATCTGCGGCGCGGCCCCCGGCGCCAGGCTGGTGCTCCAGTCGGTGCTGGACAGCCAGTCAGGCCTGGGTGGCCTGCCCGGCGACCTGAACGATCTGTTCCTGCCGCCCTACAAGACCCACAAGGCGCGCGTGCACACGAACTCGTGGTGCAGCCAGGGCAACTTCGGCAAGTACGATCCGCAGGCGCATGAAGTCGATGAATTCGTCTACAAGAACCGCGACATGCTGATCTGCTTCGCCGCCGGCAATGCGGGCACGGACAGCGACGCCAACGGCCAGGTCAACCCGTCTTCGGTCCCGCCGCCCGGGACCGCCAAGAACTGCCTGACCATCGGTGCCAGCGAGAACGACCGCCCGGCCATGAAGATGACCTACGGCGCCGGCTGGCCGGCCGATTTCCCGACCAATCCCATCAAGTCGGACCGGCTCGCCAACAACCCGGAAGGCATGGTCGCGTTCAGCAGCCGCGGCCCGACCATGGACCTTCGCTTCAAGCCGGACGTGGTGGCGCCCGGCACGTACATCTTGTCCACCCGCTCGCGCGCGACCAGGTCCGAAGGCTGGGGCCTGTCGGGCGATCCGCTCTACATGTTCGACGGCGGCACCAGCATGGCCACCCCGCTGGTGGCCGGATGCGCAGCCGTCGTGCGGCAGTTCCTGCGCACCCGTCACCGCTTGCGCAAGCCCAGCGCGGCGCTGGTCAAGGCGCTGATCATCAACGGCGCACGCCCGCTTGCCGGGCAATACTCGCCTTCCGAGGCCGGGGCCGTGCCGAACAACAACCAGGGCTTCGGCAGGGTCGACCTGCAGGCGGTGACCGGCCCCTACGCGGACCACGAGACGCTGCAGTTCTTTGACGAAGCCACCCGGCTCGACACCGGCGARCGCGAGGACTACGAGGTGACCATCGCCGCCAGCGCGCGCAGGCTCAAGGTCACGCTGGTATGGACCGATCCGCCCGGCGAAGGGCTGCAGAGCGACCTCGACCTGGTGGTCGTGGCGGGCGGGCGCGAGTGGCACGGCAACATGGCCCTGGGCGCCACGGATTTCGACCGCGTCAACAATGTGGAGCAAGTGGAATGGAATCAGATCCCGGCCGGCAGCGTCACCGTATCGGTGGTGGCCCACGCCATTGCGCTGGCGAAGCAGAACTACGCGCTGGTGATCCGCGTGGGCGGCTAGCAGGGCCGCCCTGCCCCGCCCGTGCCGCTACAGCCCGGCAATCACGGCCCAGCACGCGAGCGCGCTGTTCATGCTGGTCCAGTAGCCGAAGCCCTCGTAGTAGTAGACCGCCCACATCGCCTGCAGGCTCTGCTTGGCCGGCTTGTTGCGCAGCTTGCCGTTGATCTGTGGGTCCGAGCAGTTGCGCACCACCAGCCAGTGTGGCGTGGACTTGCCGGCGGCGGCGCGTTCTTCCACCACCATGCCCAGCACCGCATCGCCCATCTCCACCGCGCTGCCGATCTGGTCGAGGTGGTTGAGCGACGTGCCGAACTCGAAGTAGTCGGTGGTGAGAATGGGATGGAAGGCCGGCAGCTCCCTGCCGTCGAGCTTGATGTCGGGATCGTTCTTGCGCACCGGCTTGGGCAGGTTGTCCAGCGGTGCGTAGTTGATCGTGGGCGGGAGGAACTCCGGCTCGGCGATCTGCTCCTTGAAGCCGGCCATCAGCTCCACGGCCTTGGCGAAGTGCGTGGTCTTGACCTGCCAGTCCGACTTGTAGACCTTGTCGTTGAACGGGCTGTCGCGGAACTCCTGCTTGAGGCGGAATTTCGCGCCGCGCGTAACGATCACGTCGCCGAGGTCGTGCTGCGCGAACACCGCGCCCGCGGTGCCCGTGGTGATCACCAGCTTCGCCTGCGTTTCGTCGATGATCTGGTGGAGCAGGTCCCTGATCGGCAGGGATGCCTTGTGCGGGCTGCCCGCCGGCGGCGTGGTGACGCCGTCCTGGTTGAGGTGGAGTTCCGACTTCATGCACAGCACGCGCTTGCTGCCGATCGTCATCACATCACCGAGCGCCATGGTTTCATCCACCGTCCAGGTGATCACCACGACGTCGGCCTTGGGCAGCGGGTCGTTCAGATCGGGGATGGTGGCCAGTGGCACCGGTGTCGGGCGCAGCGCGGCCGGGAAGGCGATCTGCGGGTGTGCGGCCAGCCCCGGCGCGGCCGCGAGCGTGGTCGCCACGGTGGGATGGTTGTCGAAATCGGCGGCCGTCATGCCGGACGACAGCAGCTGGCGCGCCAGCTCCTTGCGGAAATCGAGTTCGTCGCTCATGGCTTCCCCTTTGCGCGCTCTGCGCGTTGCTGTGGCGTAGATAGCCTATGTCGCCGCAAAGCAGACATCAACCGTAGCGCACAACCGTAACGCACAACCGTAACGCGCCATTGAAGGCGGCCGGTTCATGTACTAGAGTCCTTTCCGGATGTGGGAGGTTAGCCAATGAAGTCAGTCGGCAAATCAGTACCGCGCATCGATGGCCACGCCAAGGTTACCGGGCATGCGAAATACGCCGCGGATACCGCGCCGGCCGATGCCGTGCATGCCGTCATCCGCGCCAGTGCCATTGCCAAGGGGCGTGTCCTGTCGATCGACGAAACCACCGCGCGCGCGGTGCCTGGCGTGCTGGAAGTCATCACCTCGTCGAACTGCCTCGCGCTCCATGCGGCYGACCCGTTCCCCGACTCCGCCGGGCAGCACCGCCTGCCGCTGCAGGATGACCRTGTCGACCACCTGGGCCAGGCCATTGCGGTAGTCGTCGCCACCAGCCGCGAGGCCGCCGAATACGCGGCGGACTGCCTGCAGGTGCGCTACACGCCGAAGGCGGCAGTGCTCGAGCCGGCCGCGCAGCCGGTGGCCCGGCCCGCGGCCTCGCCGCTGCACAACTTCCGCTGGGCTGCCGATGTGCCGGACAACGGCCCTGCCCCCGCCGCGGCCGACGTGACCATCGACCAGACCTATGTCACGCCCTTCGAGCACCACAACCCGATGGAGCGCCCCGCCGTGGTTGCCGCATGGAACGGAGCCGCGCTGACGCTGCACGATGGCTCGCAGTGGATACGCGGCGTGCAGGCCATGGTGGCGGCCTGTTTCGGCATGCCGGTGGCCAAGGTCCGCGTGCAATCGAAATTCGTCGGCGGCTCGTTCGGCTCGAAGCGGCTCACATGGCCGCATGTGCTGCTGGCCGCCGTTGCCGCGAAGATGGTAGGCAAGCCGGTGGTGCTGGCGCTCTCGCGCAACCAGATGTTCTCGATGGTCGGGCACCGCCCCCATACCGAGCAGCACCTGACCTTGCAGGCGGCCAGCGACGGCACGCTGAAGGCGCTCACGCATGCCGCCAAGACCACCACCTCGATGAACGACGACTTTGTCGAGCCGGCCACTTCGCGCACGCGCATGATCTACCGCTGCCCCACCGGCCAGGTCAGCCGCGCGCTGGTCCGGCTGGATCTGCCCACGCCCACCACCATGCGCGCCCCCGGCGAAGCGACCGGCTTCTTTGCGCTGGAGTCGGCCATGGACGAACTCGCGGTGGCGGTTGGCATCGACCCCGTGGCGCTGCGGGTGAAGAATTTCGCCAGCACCGACCCGGTCTCGGGCGCGGCATGGACCTCGAACAGYCTGCGCCAATGCTATGAGATGGCCGCGCAGCGCTTCGGCTGGTCGGCACGCACCAGCGCGCCGGGATCGATGCACGATGCGCAGGGGCAGCGCATCGGCTGGGGCATGGCGAGCGCCGCCTATCCGGTCAACCGTTCGGCCGCCTCCGCCAGCGTGGGCATCGATGGCACCGGCACGGTCACGGTCAAGAGCGGCACGCACGAGATGGGCGGCGGCATCTGCACCGCGCTGGCGCAGATCGCGGCCGACGGCGTGGGCGTGGCGCTGGCGCGCGTGCGCGTGGAGATCGGCGATACGGTGCTACCGAAGACCACCGTCTCGGGCGGATCGCGCACGCTGGCCAGCGTCGGGTCAGCCGTGCTGGCGGCCAGCCGTGACCTGCAGGGCAAGCTRCTGGCCGCCGCCTCTGCGCAAGCGGGCACCGTGTTGTCAGGCGCAGCCCCGGCCGACATGGACACAGCCGACGGCCGCGCGTTCCTGAAGGCCACGCCCCAGAGCGGCGTCGCGCTCGAAGCCATCATCGCGGCCAGTGGCGGGGCCACGCTGGAGGCCGCCGCGAATGCCGCGCCACCGGCTACGCCGCCGGGGCCGATGCTGTCCTTCGGTGCGCATTTCGTCGAGGTCGTGGTGGACCCCGGGCTGCCGGTGCCGCGCGTGAGCCGGGTCGTCAGCGCGTTCGGCGTCGGGCAGGTAGTCAATCCGATGCTGGTCAGGAGCCAGCTGGCCGGTGGCATCGTCGGCGGCATCGGCATGGCGCTGCTGGAAGACTCGCCGGCCGATTCGGTTGCGGGCGGCTTTGTCAATGCCAGCCTGTTGTCTTACCTGCTTCCCACCTGCGCCGACGTGCCGCAGATCGACGTGCTGCTGGTCAAGGAGGTGGACGACAAGGCAAATCCGCTGGGCAGCAAGGGCGTGGGCGAGCTGGGCATCGTCGGCCTGGCCGCGGGTATCGCCAACGCGGTCTACCATGCCACCGGCGTGCGCGTGCGCCGCCTGCCGATCCGCATCGACGACCTGCTGAACTGAAGCGCTGGAGAGGCACGCCATGGCTATCGCCACGATCCACCTGACTGTCAACGGCGCTCCGCACGAGCTCAGCGTCGATACCCGCGCCACCCTCGCCGACACGCTGCGCGATACCCTGGGGCTGTACGGCACCAAGGTAGGCTGCAACCGTGGCGAGTGCGGCAGTTGCACCGTGCATGTGGACGGACGGCGCGTGCTCGGCTGCCTGATGCTGGCGGTGATGGCGGACGGGCATGCCGTCAAGACCATCGAGGGCGTGGCGCCATCGGCGACGAAGCTGCACGCCCTGCAGCGCGCGTTCGTCAAGCAGGATGCCTTCCAGTGCGGCTACTGCACCGCCGGCCAGGTCATGTCGGCGCTGGCCTGTGTAACCGAAGGCCATGCCGGCACCGAAGACGAAGTGCGCACCTGGATGTGCGGCAACCTGTGCCGCTGCGGCGCCTATCCGAATATCGTGGCGGCGGTACTGGCCTACGCCCGCGACGGCGGGACCTGACGTGCGCGCGTTCGCGTGGGTACGCGCCACCAGCGTCGCGGACGCCCTGACGGCGATCGCGGCGGGCGACGCCATGTGCATCGCCGGCGGCGTGGAGTTGCTGAACCTGATGCGCGAAGGCGTCTGCGCACCCGGCACGCTGGTCGATCTGAGCGGCATTGCCGAGCTCGGCCAGATCGAGCTCACCGCCACCGATCTGGTGCTTGGCGCGCTGACGCGCATGAGCGACGTGGCAGCCCACGCCGACGTGGTGCGCGAGTGCCCGGCGATCGCCATGGCGCTGGAACAAAGCGGCTCGCCGCAGACCCGCAACGCCGGCACGCTGGGCGGCAACCTGCTGCAGCGTACGCGCTGCGTCTACTTCCGCAACGGTGCCGTCGATGCGGCCTGCAACAAGCGCACACCCGGCAGCGGCTGCGCCGCGCTCGCCGCGGGCGCCACCCGCGCGTTCGCGCTGTTCGGCCGCAGCAGCCAATGCATCGCCACTCACCCGTCCGACCTGGCGGTCGCCCTGGCCGCGCTGGACGCGCAGGTCGTGCTGCGCGGCGCGAGCGGCGAGCGCACGCTGGCGGCGGCGGATTTTCTCCGCCTGCCCGGCACCACGCCCCAGCGCGACAACAACATGAAGCCGGGAGAGCTGCTGATGAGAATCGTCGTTCCGCGCAGCGCGCTGGCCAGACGCAGCATCTACCTCAAGGTGCGCGACCGCGCAGCCTACCAGTCGGCGCTGGTCTGCGTGGCGGCCGCCGTGGCGCTCCAGAACCAGAAGATCACGCAGGCAAGGATAGCCCTGGGCGGGGTAGCCCACCGGCCATGGCGGCTCACCACGGTGGAGGCGGCCATCGCCGGCAAGCGGCTCGACGCCGCGGGCTTCCACGACGCCCTCTCGGCGGCCATGCTGACGCTTGCGCCACAGAGCGCCGATGCCACCAAGCGCCTGATCGCCATCCGGGCCGTGGAGCGCGCGCTCAGGAACGCGGCGGCGGTGCCCTGAGCGACGCGAGGCGCGCCGTCCAGCCGCATGCCGCACGGAGCGCGCCTTATTCTGGCTCGATACCGGCGACCTTGATGATCTTGCCCCAGCGCTCCAGCTCCGCGAGCTGGAACTTCGCGAGCTCCTCCGGCGAGGACACCTTGACCTCCATGCCGTTGTCCGCCACGTAGTGACGGATCGATTCGGTGGCCATGGCCTTGCGCATCAGCTCGTTGAGGCGGTTGATGACCGGCGCCGGCGTGCCTGCGGGCGCGTAGAGCGCATTCCAGTAGCCGAAGTCATAGCCGGCCACGCCCAGCCGAAGTTCGCCAGCGCGATGAACTCAGGCACGGTCCTGGCCTTCACGCCGGGGTTCACGACCATCAGCATGTAGCCCTGCACTACCTGGCCGATCGGCGCGAAATCCTTGATGGGGTTGTAGGGAAGATTCTTGACCAGGTGCGGGTTCGCGGCCTGCGTGGTGTTGGTGGTCATGAACAGCGTGTAGCCGTCCGGAGCCGAGCGCGCGACCAGCTGGGCCGCGATGCCCCCGAACGCGCCGGGACGGCTGTCGACCACCACCGCCTGCCCCGTCTCCTTGGTGATCTGGGCGCCCATGGCGCGGGCCAGGCCGTCCGTGGTGCTGCCGGGGCTGGAGCCGATCACGATGGTGATCGGTTTCGACGGATAAGATTGCGCGCCGGCCAGGCCGGCCGCAAGCATGGTGACGGCGGCCGCCGCCAGATGGGTGATTCGCATTACTGTCTCCTGATATCTGTTTTTTGATCTTGCCGATATTGCCGATATTGCCGATGTTGCCGGCGTTGCCGGTGTTTCCTGTTCTCTCGATTTTGCCTGTTATGGCTGCTTTACCTGTTTTGCCGACCGTGCCGGTTTTTGCCGGGGCGTCGGCCGGTCAGGTAGTCAGGCTGAACTCCGGCCGCTGGCCGGCGAGCGCCTGCGCGATGCTGGCCAGGACCATCTCTCCCATGGCCGTGCGCGTCTGGTGCGTGGCGCTGGCGCGATGCGCCTGGAGCGTGACGTTGTCCAGCCCCAGCAGCGCTTCGGGCACGTTCGGTTCGTCGACGAACACATCCAGGCCGGCACCGGCGATGCGCCCGGACGTCAGCGCCGCGACGAGGTCGTCTTCCTTGACCAGCCGGCCGCGTGCGATGTTGATCAGGTAGCCGCCCGTGCCCAGCGCGTCGAGCACCGCCGCGTCGACGATGCCCTCGGCCTTGTCCGCGGCGGCGGCGAGCACCAGCGCGTCACTCTTCGCGGCCAATTGCACGAGGTCCGGCACGAAGGTGTAGGGCACATCCGCCATCGCCTTGAGGTCGGTGTAGGCGATGGGGCAGCCGAACGCCGCCAGGCGGGTGGCGATGGCGCGGCCCACCCGGCCCATGCCGACGATGCCGACGCGCATGCCGCTGACGCGGCGCGCCAGCGGAATCGCGCTCGGCTGTGGATTGCGCACCCAGTCGCCGTTGCGGATGAACCGGTCGCCCGGGCATATGCCCCGGCAGGTGGCGATCAGCAGCCCGACGGCGAGATCGGCGACGTCCTCGGTCAGCGCGCCGAAGGTGCCTGTCACCGGGAGGCCGCGCGCGCGGGCATATGCCAGGTCCACCGCATCGGTGCCGACGCCGTTGACCGCCACCACCTCGAGCGCAGGCAACTGCTCCATCATCGCCCTGCCGATGCCGGTGTGGCCGCCGGTGATGACCGCGCGGATCGAGGCGCCGTGTTCGCGCAGGTAGGCGTCCTTGTCGCCCTGCTCGAACAGCCGGTGCACGGTGTAGAGCGTGCCCAGCTTGTCATTGATCTCGGGAATCAGGATCGGATTCAACTGCAGGATGTTGGCCTTCATGCGGTGTCTCGTCGTTATCGTCATCAGTTGTCTTATGACATGAAGGCTAGTGCAGTGGATGAAGACAGTCAAGATCTATTGAATCGCTACCAACTATCGGCGTTTAAAGTGGCTATACAGGCCTTTAATTTTGAAATTCACGGGGGAATCAAACTGAAATATTACGCACCATCCACCTGAGAGCTGAAATCGGTTCCACCGGAGGCTCGACCCAAATCTGGCTCGTTATTATGTGATGTCATATAACATGAGGCGGAATTACCTCCTTTCGTGACGCCAACCCCGCCCTCCCCATGGAGAAGCGCGTTCAAACCCCCGGAACCGCCCGCCGCGGCACAGCCGGGCGGGCTCGCTGGCACAGGCTCAGATGACCGGATTGCGGCCGCCGTTGACCGACAGGATCGCGCCGACGATGTAGCTGGCGCGGTCGCTGGCCAGGAACAACGCGGCATCGGCGACTTCCTCCGGACGGCCATAGCGGCCCAGCGGCACCTCCGCAGATCCGCGGGCAAACGCTTCGTCCCGGCTGATATCCAGCCGCTTGGCTTCCAGCGCCAGCGATTGCTCGACTCGCCCGGTCAGGGTGTAGCCCGGGTTGATCGCGTTGATCCGGATGCCCAGCGCGGCRTAGTGCGCCGCATGGCCGACCGTGGACAACATCAAGGCAGCGTTCGCCGCGCCGCCGGAGATATGGGTGGACGTCGGCATCTTGCCGCCGGAACCGATGATGTTGACGATCACGCCGCTGCCGCGCGGCCGCATATGGGCCAGCACCGCCTCCTGCGCGTTGGCGACCGGGAAGTATTTGTCTTCCATGCCGGCCCGCAAGGCGTTGCCGTCGAGCGCCTCCGGCTCGTAGCGCTTCGCCGCGCCGGCGCTGTTGATCAGCACGTCGACCGGGCCATGCGCGCCTTCGATCTCCGAGACCACGCGCGTGGCGTCCTCGTACGCCGACAGGTTGGCGGCGTAGCCATGGGCCTGGATGCCCTCCTGCGCGAGCCCGGCCAGCGCGCGCTCGACATTGGCCGCATCCCTGGAGACGATGACGACGCGCGCCCCTTCACCGGCGAATGCCCGCGCGCACGCCAGTCCGATCCCTTTGCTGCCGCCCGTCACGACGACGAGCTTGTCCTTCAGGTTGAGTTCCATCGTTGCATTCCATTGTTGCCGTTGAGACCGCCCACATCCTACCCGGGCTTGCTATCCGGCGTGCGGCCGCGGCCTGCCCGGCAAGCAGCCTCGCATCGCCAGGCTAGCTGGCCGCGATCATGCCCTGCAGCGCCCTGAGGACCTCGGGCGAGCGGAACGCGCTGTTGTGGGTGTCGTCCGGCAGGAGCCGGAACGAAGCGTTGATCCCGCGCTGCGCGAGCGCATCGATGTAGCTGCGGGCGAGGTCCGGCGCTGTGTTGTCGTCMCTGGCGCCGGTCAGCGCGACGACCTTCGCGCCGGCGTCAACCTTGCCCGCCCAGGCCATCGGGTTCTCGCTGCGGCTCCATGCGCGGCGTCCGCTGCGCCAGGCCACGGTGTCGCAGGGGCATGAAACCAGCACCGCGCCGTCCATCAGCCTGGGCTTCAGCCCGAGCAGGATCGCGGCAGTCGCAGCGCCGCCCGAGTGGCCGACCACCAGCACGAGCCGGGGCCTGAACCGCTCGCGCAGACGCTCGATCGCCGTGCCGACCTCGGTGACGTTCTCCCGCGTGTAATGATCGGCGCGCCCGCTATGGCTGAACGCGACGGTCGACTCATTCCCGCTGCCGTCCGGATAGCCCGGACGCACCAGGGCGATGGACGCCACGTTGCCACCGAGTTCCTTCGTTGCCGCCTCGGCGGCAGCGAACTGGTAGTTGGCCGGCCCGCCCGTGGAAAGGTCCCCGTGCAGCCAGATCACCATCACTTCCGGCGCATCGGAGCCGAACCGGCGCATCACCAGGCACTGGGACGCGCCGCTGACGTGCAGCTCGGTGATGTCGGGGGTGCAGGTGGCGGCCTGTGCCGGCTGGCCGGAAAGGAACAGGAGAAGCGCGGCAAGGAGGGCAGTGGCTAGCTTCGGCATGGGAAATTCCGTTTCATCAGCGTCCGGTCCGGCAGCATCCCGAGGCTGCGGACAACGAGCGCAAGCATTGCCCGAAACCACGTGCTTGTCCATCCGGCAGGGTACGCCGCCCTGCCCTGGCGCAACGCCGGCCTTTCGCAGGTCATTCTCCGGTCTGTCCCCTGGCGACACACCGCAGGCAAACGGATTCCCTCAGTGCGTCGGGAACACCTCCAGCTGCTTGACGATCAGCGAAGCGCCGTCGCGCGCGGCCCAGAGCATCAGCACATCGTAGGGTGCATGCTCGAGGACGGCGATCGCCACCAGCGGAGAATCGCGGCCCGCGGCGTGGGCGACGAATATCGCCTGCTCGCCGCTGCGTGGCCTGACAAGCAGGCTGCGCCAGTCTGCCGGTGATGCAGTGACGTACACCGGACTTCCGCCGCCATCGGCCTGGCGCTTCAAGCCGGGATCGTTCGCCAGCCCGCGATCGCGCAGGCGCAGCCGCGCGAGCGCGCGGATCGGGGGGCTTTCGGCGCTCATCTTGGCGCCGGCACCAAAGAACGGCGAGAGCACCGGCCCCAGCTCCGCCACCGAGGTGGTCAGCCAGGCTTGCATGAAGCGCTCGACCCATTGCGCTTCGTCCTTGTCCACCTCCGCGCGGGCCTGGCGCGCGGCTTGCTCGGCCAGCGCATTGACCGAGGCGTCGAGCTGCGTGACCGCGCGCGGTTCGGCCAGCGGGACGCGGGCGCCGCGGTAAAAGGCGGGACCTTCCTGCGGCTCGCCACCATCGTTCAAGGACAGGCCGCGCACGATGGCATCCGGATCCGGCACGCCCTCGCCCTTCAGCCACCCGGCCTTGTCGGCCTTGGTCGCGGCATGGCAGAACACGTCGACCCGCGGTTCCAGCCGGTCCCAGGTGGCTTTGCCCTTCGGCAGGCGCTGTGCGCGGCGGTATGCCAGCAGACGCTCGAAGGTAGCGCGGGCAGCGCTACGGCACTGGTCCGGGTACTTGTATGTGAGGTCGGCGTCGTGGGAGAGCGCGCCGCCCTTGGCAGCCGGATGCGCCCACATCAGCAGCCTGTCGCACGGCCCTGTCGAGGGCTCGCCGCCGTGCGAGAAGCTGTCCTGCCAGCCGTGCAGCGCCTGTCCCAGGCGCGTGAGCCGGTCGCCGGCCTCGCTGCCATGCTCGCCGGTGACGGCTTCGACCGCGATCGCGGCGAATGGCTGCCTGGCATCGACCACCCGGTTTGCCGGCTCGGCCGGCGGCGGGTGCTGGGAGCGGAAGTGCAGTTCGCGGGTCAGCGCGCTGGCCGTCTGGTCGTGACGCACGCACAGCGAGTAGAGCATCGCATGGACCGCATCGAGCATGCCCGTATCGCTTCGCTCGTCTCCGGCTGCGATCAGGCGGCTGTCGCCGCCGTCAAAGCCTGCCTGCCCCGCCAGCCAGTAGGTCAGGCCGTAGTGGAAGTCCATCTCGTAGGCCTGCGCGCCGCCCGCGAAGCCCAGCCACACAAGCATCGCTGGTACGACGCGACGTAGAACGGACGAGGAAGCTGGCATGGCGCGTCTCTCCTGGATGACATCGCGAGCGGGAACTCACGACCGGACGGGGGATGCCCGGTGCCGGCCTCCAGCGGGAAGTCTGTTGGCTGGCATGGTCAGGTTCCGTGCGCCACCGAACGGAGCCGCGGAGCCAGGCAGCACGGCAGGCAAACCCGGCCCGGCCCCCTTCCCGGCCGTCATCGCACGGCCGCATGCACCGCGGCTGAACCCCACTTCAGCGGGGGGGAAGTGGCGCTACCGATGATCCGATAAGGTAGGCGGGGCGCGGCAGCTCGCTGGTATCCCGTGTGGTGGATACCATGGGCACCATCAGCGAATCGTCGGGCAAGATCGTGGAGATCATCGGCGTGATCGAAGGCATCGCCTTCCAGACCAACATCCTGGCGTTGAACGCCGCGGTCGAGGCAGCCCGCGCCGGCGAGCAAGGCCGGGGCTTCGCGGTGGTGGCCGAAGAGGTACGCAGCCTGGCCCAGCGCTCGGGCTCCGCCGCCAAGGAAATCAAGGTGCTGATCGACGACTCGGCCTCGAAGGTGGCGATCGGCAACGACCTGTTGGCGCAGACGGGCCGCACCATGGACGATGTGGTCGACAGCGTCAGGCGCGTGACCGACATCATGGCCGAAGTCACCGCCGCCACGCACGAGCAGGCGGCCGGCATCGAACAGATCAACGAGGCCGTGAGCCAGATGGACCACGTGACGCAGCAAAACGCTGCCCTGGTCGAGCAAGCGGCCGCGGCGGCCGGCTCGCTGCAGGACCAGGCCCGCGGCCTGATACAGGCGGCCGGGCGCTTCCAGGTCGCCTAGTTGCCTGCCCCAGGGCCGGCCGGCATCGGTGGTTCAGCCGGCTGGACGCCTGCGCGTGGCGGCCAGCCCGCTTCCGATGCGGGTCAGAACGCCAGCCTGGCGCTCACGCTGACACTGCGCGGATCCGCCGGCTGGATGTAGTCGGCGTACTGGAAGCCCCAGTAGCGCTTGTTGGTCAGGTTGTTGACGGCCGCGCGCAAGGTCAGCTCCTTGCCGGCCACGCGGGTGACGTAGCTGGCACCGAGGTTGAACACGGTATAGCCGGCCAGCGTGATGTCGCCGGCCGGGCGCAGCTTGGTGGTGCCGGTGTACTTGCCGTCGATGCCCACGCGCAGGCCCGGCACGAACGGCACGTAGTACGCCAGCCGCGCCGCCAGCACGAAGTTCGGCGCCCCGGCCACGCGGTTGCCGTTGAAATCGGCGCCGCGCGCGTACCAGCTATCSAGGTACATGGCRCTGCCGCCCAGTTCGAACTGCCCCACGCGCGCGGCGCTGGCCAGCTCCGCGCCCTGGTAGATCGACAAGCCGTCCTGCACGAACACGTTGTCGCTGTTGGCGTACTGCGCGCCGCGTTCGATGCGGAACAGCGCGGCGGTGCCGGTCCAGCTGCCCTGGTCGGTCTTGGCGCCCAGTTCGTACTGCTTGCTGCGGATCGGCTTGAGCTGCGCGCCGGCGTTGGCGTAGATGGTGTCCACGGTGGTGCCGCCTTCGAGCGACTCCACGTAGCTGGCGTACAGCGTGGTGCTCCGCAGCGGCTTGTACATCAGGGCGACGGTCGGCGTGACAACACCGTTCTTGCTGTAGCTCGAGGTGGTGGCCCCGCCGCGCGCATAGCCGTTCTGCTCGTAGTTGGTGTAGCGCACGCCGCCGAGCACGGACCATTTCTCGGTCAGCTCGATGGTGTCGCTCACGAACAGCGCCATTTGCGAGATATCGCTGGCGCGGTACTGGCTGAAGCCACCCTGCGAGTAGTAGGTACGCGTGTTGGGCAGCGCCAGGTTGCCGGAGCCGAGCGAGAAGTACACGTCAGAGCCGGTGCTGTAGCGGTCGATCTGCTCCTGCCACGCCGTGCCTGCCACCAGCTGGTGGCGCAACGGACCGGTGGCGAACTTGCCCTCGACCATGGTCGTCCACTGGCTGAACTGATGCCCCTGCGTGCCGTCGTAGCGGAAGTCCTCGTAGTCGCCGTTCACGTTGGCGAGCACGAAGGAGGTCTCGTTGCGGCTGCGCGAGACCTTGCTGAAGCTGTAGCTGGTGCTGACGGTCCAGTCCGGGTTGAKGTTGTAGCGCARGCCSGTGCTGTACARCTGCAGGTTGKTGAACAKGTGCTGGTCCGGGCCGGCGAACAGGCCGCCGCGGCCGCTCACCAGAACAGGCCGCCGCGGCCGCTCACCA
>NZ_JBFTND010000183.1:0-25581 GCF_056397305.1 Cupriavidus sp. 05N40 | reverse complement strand
AGCATCGCCCGCCTGGACACCATGGTCACGGTGGTCGACGCCGCGCATTTCCTGCAGGACTTCAACGAAGCCGATTTCCTCCAGGACCGCGGCCAGGCCCGCGACGAGGACGACGACCGCACCGTGGTGGACCTGCTGATCGAGCAGGTGGAATTCTGCGACGTGATCGTGCTCAACAAGCTCGACCTCGTCAGCGACACCGAACGCGCGCGCCTGACCGGCATCCTGCATTCGCTCAACCCGCGCGCGGCCATCGTGCCGGCCAGCTTCGGCAAGGTAGCGCTGGACAGCGTGCTCGACACCGGCCGCTTCGACTTCGACGCCGCCGCCGCCGCCCCCGGCTGGCTGGCCGAGCTGCGTGGCGAGCATGTGCCGGAAAGCGAGGCCTACGGCATCGGCAGCTTCGTCTACCGCCGCCGCCGCCCCCTGCACCCGCAGCGCTTCGCCGACCTGATCCACACCGAATGGCTGCGCGAGCACGGCAGCGTGCTGCGCTCCAAGGGCTTCTTCTGGCTGGCCACCCGCATGGACACGGCGGGCACCTGGGGCCAGGCCGGCGGCGTGTGCCGCCACGGCGGCGCCGGCGCCTGGTGGGCCGCGCTGGATGCGTCCGAATGGCCCGAGGAAGAAGACAGCCGCGCCGAGATCCAAGCCGACATGACCGTGGACGGCCAGCCCGCTCCCTTCGGCGACCGCCRCCAGGAACTGGTGCTGATCGGCCAGGACCTAGACCGCCCCGCGCTGGAAGCGCTGCTCGACGCCTGTCTGCTGACCGATGCCGAGATGGCGGGCGGCCCCGAAGCCTGGGCGAGCTACCCCGACCCGTTCCCGGCCTGGGAAGATGGCCTGGACGACGATCACGTGCATGGCGACGACTGCGGCTGCGATGACCACGGCCATGGCCATCATCACGGCCACGCGCATGGTCACGCGCATGGCCACGACGACGGGCACGGCGGGCATGGCCACTAAGCCTCTGCCTCCCTGGCAGCGCCTGCAGCGCCGCCGCGCGCATGGCCTCGGCCTGTGGCCGGCGTTGTGGCTGGCGCTATGCCTGCTGCTGTCCCAGCATGCCGGGCTGACCCACCGCATCCATCACGGCGGGCTGCTGTATGCGCCGGCGCTGGCCGGCGAGCGCGAAAGCGCCACGCACGAATTCCCGGCCGCCGTTGCCGCCGCCGCGGCCAGCGCGTCCGGACACGTGGCCCAGCCCGAACCCGACACCCCGCTGTCGCTCAAGCTGGCCGGGCACTTCTGCGTCCTGTTCGACGGCGCCACCGTGGCCGCAAGCCATTGCGGCACGCCGGCCCTGCCGGCGCTGACACACCTGCAATCCCCGCTGCCGCCAACCAAGGGCTGGCGCAAGCCTGACCTGCCGCCGGCCAGGCCCTTCCACTCGCGCGCGCCTCCGGCCGTCTCCGCTCTCGCCTGATTTCCGGGCCGCGGCAGCCATGCCGCCGCCCGTTCCCTGACGCAACGCGCCACGATCCGCAATCCGTGCCCGCCGCCGCCCGCGCCTTCCTGCCGCGCCGGGCAGCCCGAGGCACACGTGCGGGCGCCGGCGCCGCGCGCTCGACAGCATCCAAGAGCACCGCGAGCCATGTCTTACCGCCTCCAACAAGAATATTTCCTGCGGCGCACGCCGCTGGCCGCCGTCGTGGCCCTGATCGCCTCGGCCTCCACCTGCGCCCTGGCGCAGGGCACGCCTGCCGCTCCCGCCGCGCCGGCCACCTCCGCCACCGCTGCCCCTGCCGCCACCCCGGCAGCCGCGACCCTGCGCGAAGTGGTGGTCACCGCCAATCCGCTCGGCAGCGAGCTCACCGACCTGGTGGCGCCGGTCTCCAGCCTCGGCGGCGACGCCCTCGCCGTACGCCAGGCCAGCACGCTGGGCGAGACGCTGGACAAGCTGCCGGGCGTGTCCTCCAGTTATTTCGGCCCCAACGCCAGCCGCCCGATCATCCGCGGCCTGGACGGCGACCGCATCAAGGTGCTGCAGAACGGCGGCAGCACCATCGACGCCTCCACGCTTTCCAACGACCACGCGGTGCCGGTGGACCCGCTGGTGGCCGAGCGCATCGAAGTGGTACGCGGGCCGGCCGCGCTGATGTACGGCGGCAACGCCATCGGCGGCGTGGTCAACGTGATCGACAACCGCATCCCCAAGGAGCCGATCGAGGGCGTCAGCGGCACGGTGGACGCCAGCGCGACCGCCGGCGGCGACGGCGCGCGCGGCACCAGCGGGCTGGTCGAGGCCGGCAACGGGCAGTTCGCCGTCCACGCCGACGGCTTCGTGCGCAAGACCAGCGACCTGCGCATCCCCGGCTATGCGCGCAGCGCCAGCCTGCGCAACAGCCAGCCRCTGCCCGCAGGCGAATCCGAGGCCTACGGCCGCCTGCCCAACAGCAACGCACAGCAGCAAGGCGGCTCGCTGGGCGGCTCCTACACCTGGGTCGACGGCTTCGTCGGCGCCAACTACAGCGAGTACCACAACGAGTACGGCACCCCGGCCGAGGACGACGTGCGCCTGCAGATGCGCCAGCAGCGCTTCGCGCTCGAGGGAGAAGCGCGCAACCTGGCCAACCAGACCGGCGGCTTCATCGAGTCGGTCAAGGGCAAGTTCAGCTATACCGACTACGAGCACAAGGAAATCGAGTCCGGCCAGACCGGCACCATCTTCAAGAACAACGGCTGGGACGCGCGCTTCGAAGCCAAGCATGCGCGCATCGGCAACATGACCGGCGTGATCGGCACCCAGTTCGGCTCGACACGCTTTTCGGCGCTGGGCGAGGAAGCCTTCGTGCCGAGCACCGACACCGACAACGCCGCCCTGTTCATCTTCGAGGAAATGCCGCTGACCGCCGACGGCGACCTCAAGCTCAACCTGGGCGGCCGCATGGACCACACCAGCGTCAAGGCACATRCCGACGGCAACGACCGCTTTTCCGACGCCAGCCGCAGCTTCAACGCCGGCAGCGCCTCGGCCGGCCTGCTCTACAAGCTGGCCCCGGCCTGGTCGCTGACCAGCAACCTGGCCTACACCGAGCGCGCTCCCACCTTCTACGAGCTCTACGCCAACGGCCCCCACGTGGCCACCGGCTCGTGGGAGCAAGGCGACCCCAACGCCGCCAAGGAACGCGCCACCTCGCTGGACCTGGGCCTGCGCTTCAAGTCCGGCCCGCACAGCGCCGGCATCTCTGGCTACTACAGCCGCTTCTCGAACTACCTGGCGCTGACCAATACCGGCACCGCGCGCGACGCGGAAGGCGATTTCGTGACGCCCGGCAGCGCCGGCGCGCTGCCGGTGATGCAGTACATGGGCGTGCCGGCCACGCTGTATGGATTCGAGGCCGAAGGCCGCGCGCGCGTGGCGCAGAAGCTGCTGACCGGCAGCGACACCGTCGACCTGGAAGCGCGCGCCGACTACGTGCACGGCGAGAACCGCGCCACCGGCGAGCCGCTGCCGCGCCTGTCGCCGCTGCGCCTGGGCGGCGCGATCGTCTACGGCGCGGGGCCCTGGGGCGCGCGCGCGGACGTGACCTACGCCGCGCGGCAATCGCGCGTGCCGGCCAACGACACGCCCACCGACGGCTATACCTTGCTCGGCCTGTCCATCACCTACAAGTTCAAGATGGCCGGCACCCAGACGCTGATCTACCTGCGCGGCGACAACCTGACCAACCAGGACGCCCGCAGTTCGACCTCGATCCTGCGCGACATCGCGCCGCTGGCGGGACGCAACGTCAAGATCGGCTTGCGCACCTCGTTCTGAGCGGCGGCGCAGGCCGCCCGCCTCAGGAAATGCCGTTGCAACCGTGCCGGGCAAACCCCGCGCGGCCACGCAAGCGTGCGAAGTACGCCGCCACCGCGGGATAGTCCGGGTGCGCCAGCGGCGTGGCGTACCACCGGTTGACCGAGAGGCCGAGCGGGATATCGGCGAGCGAGAAACTGCTGCCGGCGGCATAGCCGCCGGTGGCGGCGAGTTGCCGCTCGAGGATGCCCATGCAGCGCGACCAGCCTGCGACGGACGCCTCGACCAGCGCAGCGTCCTGATGCGCTGGCGACTGCCGCGCCAGTGCCATGAAGGCGTACCGCCAGGCGGGGTTCAGCTCCGACGCCTGCCAGTCGATCCACTGGTCGATGCGCGCGCGCACGCGCGGGGCGGCGGGATAGATGGCCGCGCCGCCGTATTGCGCCGCCAGGTAGCGGATGATGGCGTTCGACTCCCACAGCACGAAGCCGCCGTCGTCGAGCACGGGCACCATCGCGTTGGGATTGAGCGCCAGGAACGCCGGCGTATCGGTAGCGCGAAAGCCCGAGCCCCAGTCCTCGCGCTCAAAGGGCAGGCCAAGTTCGTCGCAGCACCACAGCACCTTGCGCACATTGATGGAGGAGGCCTTTCCCAGGATCTTCAGCATGGTCGTCGGGAGCTTGCAGTTGCATTGGCGGACAGCGCGGCTGCGCGCGCTGCATCCAATATACGGCCAGGCCGCCAGGCCGCACAGGGACAGTCGCGCCGATTCGCGGCAGGCCAGTCGCACCGCGCCCGTGCCTTGCCACGGTGAAAGCGCGGCAAGGCACGCGGAAAGAAGCACGCGCAGCGTGCATCGCCGCCTCGCCGCGGTGCATCCGGCGCTGCGGGTCGGCCCGCCTTGACACCCGCGCCGGCGAGTCCCGACAATGCCTCACCGCTCCAAGCCAACAGGGACCACCCGATGACCATCATCCGCCGCGCCCTTGGCGCCGCAGCACTCGCCACAAGCCTCGCCTGCGCATCGCTCTCCCCGTCCGCCATGGCCGCCGGGCTGACCATCGGCCTGTCCGGCGACATCACCTCGCTCGACCCGCACTATCACAACGTCACGCCCAATGCGAACGTGGCCGAGCACATGTTCGAAGCGCTGATCGCCAAGGACGAGAAGATGCGCTTCAAGCCCGCCCTGGCGCTGTCCTGGAAGCCGGTCGACGACACCACCTGGGAAATCAAGCTGCGCCCCGGCGTGAAATTCCACGACGGCAGCGAATTCACCTCGGCCGACGTGGTCTATTCGCTCAACCGCCCCGCCACCGTCAAGAACAGCCCCTCGCCGTACACCATCTACACCAAGGGCTTCAAGGACATCGTCGCGGTCGACAAGCTGACCGTGCGCATCACCACCAACGGGCCGTACCCGCTGGTGCCCAACGACCTCTCCACCATCTACATGGTGTCGAAGAAGGTCGCCGAGAATGCCACCGGCGACGACTTCAACAGCGGCCGCGCCATGGTCGGCACCGGGCCTTTCAAGTTCGTCAGCTTCCGCAAGGGCGACCGCATCGAGCTGGCCCGCAACGACAATTGCTGGGGCAACAAGCCCGAGTGGGACACCGTCTCGCTGCGCATCCTCACCAGCGACGCCCCGCGCGTGGCCGCGCTGCTGGCCGGCGACGTGCAGGTCATCGAGAACGTGCCCACCTCGGATATCCGGAAGCTCTCCTCGGATCCGAACGTGAGCGTGTTCAAGGTGCCGACCTTCCGCATGATGTACCTGCACCTGGACAGCAACCGCGACGTCACGCCCTTCGCCGCCGACAAGGCCGGCAAGCCGCTCGCCAGGAACCCGCTCAAGGACCCGCGCGTGCGCGCGGCCATCTCGCATGCCATCTCGCGCCAGGCCATCGTCGAGCGCGTGATGGAAGGCGCCGCCGAGCCCACCGGCCAGCTGGTCAACTCCACGCTGTTCGGCTACGTGCCGTCGCTCAAGCCAGACACCTTCGACGCCGCCGCGGCCAGGAAGCTGCTGGCCGATGCCGGCTACCCGGACGGCTTCCAGCTTACCCTGCACGCGCCCAACAACCGCTACGTCAACGACGAGCAGGTGGCGCAGGCCATCGCCTCGATGCTCGCGCGCGTCGGCATCCAGACGCGCGTCGAAGCCATGCCGTCCGCCACCTTCTTCACGCGCGCCAACAAGCTCGACTTCTCCTTCATGCTGGCCGGCTGGGGCGCCGACACCGGCGAAGCCGGCTCCTCGCTCAAGTCATTGCTGGCCACCTACGATCCCGCCCGCGGCTGGGGCGCATCCAACCGCGGGCGCTACAGCAATGCCGCACTCGATGCCAAGCTGACCACCGCGCTGACCACCATCGACGACCGTGCGCGCGAGAAGCTGCTGCAGGAGGCGACCGAGGTCGGGATCAAGGACTATGGCGTGATCCCGCTGTATTTCCAGATCAATGTCTGGGCGGCCAGGAAGGGCTACAAGGTGGTGCCGAGGCAGGATGAACGGACCTACGCGTTCGCCATCACGAAGTAGCGCCTCACGCGGCGCCTGATTTCCGCGCGCTGCCGGCCTGGCCGGCAGCCTGGTACCACGGCGGTACCAGCGAGTACATTGCCGCCGCGCACGGTACCCCGTGCAGCACCAGCCGGTTGCGTGCGATGCATTCGAACTGCGCGCCGATCTTCTCCGCCACCGCGCGGCTGAGCACATTGTTCTCCGCGGCGACCACCTCGAGCCGCGTCAGCCCGAGCCGGTGGAATCCGTAGCAGGCCATCAGGTCGGCCGCGCGCGCGCCAAGCCCCTGGCGCTGGCGGCTCTGCCGTATCCAGTAGCCGAGGTTGCCGAAGTTGTAGTCGCGGTTGATCTGGTTGATGGAGACGCCGCCGTACAGCTCCCTGCCGTCCGGCGCGAACACGCCGATGTCATAGGCTTCGCCGGTGCCCATGGCTTCCGTGCACATGTCGAACCAGCTCTCGGCATCGCGCACGCTGTAGCTGGCGTGGCACCAGGGCATCCACTTGCCCACGGTGTCGAGCGATTCATGCACGGCCGCGACGAACTGCGGCACGTCGGTGTAGCGAAACGGACGAAGCTGGAAGCCCTGGCCGTGGAGCGCTTGCATGGTGTGTCCTCGCGTTCCTGTCACCGTTCAGCGCCGGGACCCGCCGCCGCGGGCCATTGCCCCGGCGATCAGCAGGCGGGCCTGCACGCGCGCATGCAGCAGGGCCATGTCGGCATGGCGCAGGCGCGGATCGCGGCTGAGGATCGCCATCGCCTTGCCGGCCTGGCGCGCGCTGGCGATGCCTGCCTCGGCCGCGGCGCGGTCGATCGCGGCATCGAGCTCGGGCTCGGACAGCGGCGCGGCGATGCGGGCCGCCAGGCTCAGCGCGGTGTCGTCGAAACCGGCGCCGTCATCGAAATGAATGCGGCCTTCGATCGCCACGTCGAGACCCTGCGCGTCGAGCTCGCCGAAGCGCAGCTCGCTGACGTCGACCGCGTGGTGACGGCCTTCCACATAGAGCGAGCCGTCGATGTAGCCCGGCTCGGGATTGAGCGGAAAACGCAGGCGCCTGCCCGCCAGCTCTGCCAGGCTGCGGCTGGGCAGGCTCAGGCCGTCGAGCCGCAGCGCGGTGCGCACCTGTGCGCCGCCGAGCAGGAAGGGGGCCAGTTCGACCAGCAGGTCGGCGCCGTGCGCGTGGATCGCAGAGGGCGAAAGATGGGCAACCAGGGGCTGGAGCAAYACGACGGGAAAGACAGGCATCGGCGGCTTCCTCGCAAATGGTCGGGGCGCTTGCCTACATGCTACGGCGTCCGGCTGGCGCGATCAAACGGAAAACGAGGGCGCCGCCGCCGCTCAGTCGCGATTGCAGACGTCCGCGCCTTCCATCGCCAGCGCACCGGCCTTCACCAGCGACGCCAGCATGCGCCCGAGCATGCCGCCAAGATCCTCGCCGTCCATGAAGCGGGCATGGATGCGTTGCATCAGCGGCGTCTGCTCCATCCATGCCAGCAGCGCGCCATACGGCATGCGCTGCTGCTCGAGCAGCTTGAACTTCAGCAGCACCTTGACCGCATGCGCGGCGTTGCGCGCGGGGTCGGCGCGCAGGTAGGCCAGGCGGGCGCCGGCCACGTCGAGCGCGGCGGCCAGATTGGTGAAGGGCCGGCCGTGGCCGGGTATCACCACGCGCGCGCCGAGCGTGGCGATACGCTCCAGCACCGCAGCCTGCTCGGCGAAGCCGCTCTCGCCGTCGAGTTCGGGAAAGATCACGCCGAAGCCGTTCTCCCACAGCGCGTCGCCCGAGATCAGGATGCGCTCCTGCGGGGCGAACAGCATCACCGCGTGCGGATCGTGCCCGGGCGCGGCGACCGCCTGCCAGTCGATGCCGCCCAGGCGCAGCACATCGCCGTCCTGCACCACGTCATCGAAGCCGAAACGGTCGCATTGCTGGCCGGTGGCGCGATAACTGAGCATGTCGTCATCCCAGCCTTGCACGGCGGCGGCCTCCGCCGCCGGAATCAGCGTGCGCGGCTGCCAGCGCCGCTGCAGGATGGCGTTGCCGCCGCAATGGTCGGAGTGCAGGTGGGTGTTCACCAGGCGCCGCAGGGGCCGGCCGCGCAGGCCGGCCTCGACCAGCGCCAGCGTCTGCGGCGCATGCGTGACATAGCCCGAATCGACCAGCGCGGTGTCGTCGCCGTCGAGGAACAGGATGTTGTTGGCCGACAGCCAGCCGCGCTCGAACACGCGCAGGGTGGCCGGCAGGACTGGTGGCGTGAAGGGTTCGGGCATCTGGCGTTGTCTCGTCTCTTGTTCTTGCTCTTGTTCCGGCTCTTGCTCTTGCTCTTGTACGGCTTGTCGTGCCGCTGCGCTGCTACTGGCCGGCGGGCTTCGGCGCGTCCGCGCGGCCCGGGCCGACAGGCAGCGCGCCGGCGGYGCGAAATGCAGCGGAGGCAAAGAACGGATCCTGCCGCAGCCGGGCGCCGAGCATGTCGAGCGCGTCCAGGCCCCAGAACAGCTGCCCCGCGGCATCCCCCTGCACGATGGCGGTGGGCACGCCGAACACGCCGCGCGACACCGCCTCTTCGCCGTGCTCGCGCAGGCGCGCCTTCACCGCCTCCTGCGCCAGCGCAGCGGCGGGTACGCCCAGCGTGGCGCACAGCGCGTCGAAATCCGCCTGTTGCTGCGGCACGCGCCCCTGTTGCCAGACGAAACCGAACAGCGGCGCCAGGGTCTCGCGCGACAGCCTGCCGTCCAGCTCCAGCGCCACCGCCAGCCGCAACAGGGGCAGCGGATTGAAGGGGTGCACGGCGGGCATGGCGAGCGGGGTCTCGTCGCGGTGCGCGATCCAGGCCACATGCTCGAAGGTGAAGCGGCGCTTCGGCGCGATCTCGGCCGGGCCGACATTGCCCCAGTGCCGCAGCAGGCCCGCGAACAGCACCGGCACGTAGCGTACCCGCGCACCGGCCGGCAGCACGCGCGGCAGCCGTTCGAAGGCGAGATAGGAGAACGGCGAGATCGGGTCGAAGTACCAATCGATGACAGCAGGATCGTGGACAGCAGTCATGGGCAACCTCAGTCGGGAAACTTCTGTCGGGAAACTTCTGTCGGGAAACCTCAGTCGGTGTCGCAGGCGCGCGGTCCCGCGCAGGCCTGCGCCGCCAGTTGCGCGGCGCGGGCGGGCAGGCGCGCCCAGGTCGCGCGCCTGCCGGCGTCGTCGCTGCCGGACCAGGCGGCGATTTCCTCGATGGTACGCAGGCAGCCTTCGCAGTAGCCGCTGGCCGTATCCATGCGGCAGACATTGCGGCACGGCGACGGCACCGGCTGCGCGTGCTGCGCGGCTTGCGCGCCGCGCGTCAGCTCGGCGACCAGGCGGGAAAGCCGCGACATGGCGTCAGTGCCAGCCGCGGTGGGCACGCCGCGGCATCATGCCAGCCCGCGCTGCGCCACGTCAGCCACCGCGGCCCCGGTCATGCGCTGCAGCTCCTGCGGGGTGAGGTTGAACACCGCGTGCGGATGGCCGGCGGCAGCCCACAGGCTGTCGTAGCGGAACAGGTCGCTGTCGAGCAGCATCACCGGCGCCACCGCGTGGCCGATCGGGCAGACGCCGCCGATGGCATAGCCGGTCTTCTCGCGCACGAATTTCGCATCGGCCTTGCCGAGCGGCCCGACCACGGCGGCCACCTTGGCCTCGTCGACGCGGTTGCTGCCGCTGGCGATCACCAGCACCRGCGCATCGTCGGCGACGCGGCGGAATATGATGGACTTGGCGATCTCGGCCACCGAGCAGCCGAGGCCGGCCGCGGCCTCGGCCGAGGTCTTGCCGGTGGCCGGCAGCATCACCACGGGCTTGGCGTGGCCCAGGCCGGCCAGCAGGCCGGCCACGCGCTGGGCCGCCTCGGGCAGCGTCGCCGACGCATCAGCGCTATCCAGGGAGCCATGCAGGGAGCGATCGTTCATATCATCTGTTCCGTATCTGTCTCACACGCAGGCAGGCGCGGCGCCAGCGGCATCGGCGGCCGCCGCCCACTTGGACAGCAGCGCGCGGCCCACGCGCGAGCTGTTGGCGCGGCCGATGGACTGCGAGATGAAATCGCCGGCGCGCACCACCTGCTCCAGGTCGATCCCGGTGTGGATGCCCATGCCGTGCAGCATGTACAACACATCTTCGGTGGCGACATTGCCGGTCGCGCCCTTGGCGTAAGGGCAGCCGCCGAGACCGGCGACCGAGGCGTGGAAGGTCGAGATGCCGGCCTGCATGCTGGCCAGGATATTGGACAGCGCCTGGCCGTAGGTATCGTGGAAATGGCCCGAGAGGCGGTCGGCCGGGAACTCCGCCGCCGCCGCGTGCATGACTTCCTGCACGCGGCCGGGCGTGCCCACGCCGATGGTGTCGGCGATGWCGATCTCGTCGCAGCCAAGCTCGCGCATGCGGCGCACCACGTCCACCACCGCGTGCACYGGCACTTCGCCCTGGTAGGGGCAGCCCAGCGCGCACGAGATGCTGGCGCGCAGGCGCAGGCCTTTATCCTTGGCGGCGGCGGCCACCGGCTCGAAGCGCGCGATGGACTCGGCGATCGAGCAGTTGATGTTCTTCTGCGAGAAGGCCTCGCTGGCGGCGCCGAAGATCACCACCTCGTCCGCCCCGGCGGCCACCGCGCCCTCGAAGCCCTTGAGGTTGGGCGTGAGCACCGAATACAGCGTGCCCGGGCGGCGCTGGATGCGCGCCATCACGTCGGCGCCGTCGGCCATCTGCGGCACCCATTTGGGCGAGACGAACGAGGCCGCCTCGATATTGACGAAGCCGGCATCGCTGAGCCGGTTGATCAGGTCGACCTTGACCTCGGTCGGCACCATCGCCTTTTCGTTCTGCAGCCCGTCGCGCGGGCCGACCTCGACGATCTTCACATAGTTGGGCAGGGTCATGGCGTCTCCTCCTTGTGCTGTCTTCGACCGCGGCGCGCACGCCGCGCTCCTGTGTGTGTCTTCAGTAACCGCGCTGCAGGTCGACCACGCCGGCGATCGGCTGGCCCGCGCCGAGCGCGCGGATCTTGCCGGCGATCTGGGCGATGCTGTCTTCGCGCAGGGTCAGCGCGGCGATATGCGGGGTGATGGTGATGCGCGGCTCGCGCCAGAACGGATGCTCGGCCGGCAGCGGCTCGGTACGGAACACGTCGAGCATGGCGCCGGCGATCTGGCCGGACTGCACGGCCGCCAGCAGGTCTTCCTCGACCAGGTGCGGGCCGCGCGCCACGTTGACCAGGTAGGCGCCCTTGGCCAGCTTGCCGAGCAGCCCGGCGTCCAGGATGTTCTCGGTTTCCGGCGTCAGCGGCAGCACATTGACCAGCACGCGCAGGCCGTCCAGGAACCCGGCCTGGCCAGCCTCGCCGGAGAAGCCCTGCACGCCCTCGATCTCGCGTGCCGTGCGGCTCCAGCCGCGCACCGGGAAGCCGAAGCCGGCCAGCGCCTGCGCGATCTGCGCGCCGAGCGTGCCCACGCCCATCACGCCCACGGTGAAGTCGGCGCGGCGATGCGGCTTGAGGAAGCGCCAGTTGCCGGCCTGCTGGGCCAGCGAATACTCGTCGAGGCGGCGGAAGTAGCGCAGTACCGCGTGCGTCACGTATTCGATCATCTGGGCAGCCATGCCCGCATCGTCCAGGCGCACGATGGGCACGCCGTCCGGCAGCGCCTGCGGGTCAGCGTCGCGCAGCCGCAGGATGCCGTCCACGCCGGCGCCAAGGTTGAACACAGCCTTGAGGTCGGTGCGCCCGCGCAGCATTTCCAGCGGCGGGCGCCACACCACGGCGTAGTCGGCGCGCTCGTTCTTGCTGTCTTCCCAGGTCACGCATTGCGCCTCGGGCAGGGCTTCGGCAAAACCGTCGGTCCAGGGCTGGTAACGGCCGTCCGGCACATACAGCTGCAACTTCATCTCTTCTCCACGGTGGGGTTCTTGTCGCGTTTCGTCGTATTTTCGCAGAGATGGCAGAGGAGCGGGGGAATGGGGATGGCTGCCGGCTTCGTGGTGCGCGTGGCGGACCGCCTCGCGCAGGCACCGGGGGCCTTGCGCTGCGTCCGCCACGCAACCTGTGCCGCCATGCCGGCAAGGTCAGCCGGCGTAGCCCTCGGTCCGGATGTCCAGGCGGGCCAGCAGCGCGCGGTCTCGGTCGGCCTGCGGGTTGGCGGTGGTCAGCAGGCGGTCGCCGTAGAAGATGGAGTTGGCGCCGGCCATGAAGCACAGTGCCTGCAGCGCGTCGTCCATGGTCTCGCGCCCGGCCGACAGGCGCACCATGGCGCGCGGCATGGTGATGCGGGCCACCGCGATGGTGCGCACGAACTCGAACGGATCGAGCGGCTCGGCGTGGGCCAGCGGCGTGCCCTCCACGGCGACCAGGTTGTTGATGGGCACCGATTCCGGGTACGGGTCCATGTTGGCGAGCTGGGCGATCAGGCCGGCACGCGCGTCGCGCGATTCGCCCATGCCGACGATGCCGCCGCAGCAGACGTTGATGCCGGCGTCGCGCACATGGCCAATGGTGTCCAGGCGGTCCTGATAGGTGCGGGTCGTGATGATCTCGCCGTAGAACTCGGGCGAAGTGTCGAGGTTGTGGTTGTAGTAGTCCAGGCCGGCATCCTTCAGGCGGCGCGCCTGCTCGGCCTCCAGCATGCCCAGCGTGACGCAGGTCTCCAGGCCCATCGCCTTGACCTCCTTGACCATCTCGATCACCGGCTCCAGGTGGCGCTCCTTGGGGCTGCGCCATGCCGCGCCCATGCAGAAGCGCCCGGCGCCGCTGGCCTTGGCGGCACGCGCGGCTTCCAGCACCTCGTCCAGCGCCATCAGCTTGCCGGCCGTGACGCCGGCATCGTGGTGCGCGCTCTGCGGGCAGTAGCCGCAATCTTCCTCGCAGCCGCCGGTCTTGATCGACAACAGGGTGGAGAGCTGCACGGCATTGGGATCGAAGTGCTCGCGGTGCACCTGCTGGGCGCGGAACAGCAGGTCGTTGAAGGGCAGCGCGTAGAGCGCCGCGACGTCGGCCACGGCCCAGTCGCCAGGCTTGGCGGGAGCGGCCTCGGTGAAGCGGCGCGCGGTCTGGCGCAGGCTGTCGGCGGAGATGGTGGCGACGGTCTCGCCGGCAAAGGTCGTGTTGGTCATGATCGTTGTCTTTTCCAGGATGTCTTGCGGTATTCGTGAGGCTGGCGCCGGCTCAGGCCAGCAGCGGCGCGAGCGCCAGCCGGCTGGCGGCTTCCGCCGGCGGCACCTGCCACGGCAGCGTGCCGAGCAGGGGCGCATCCAGCGACTGGCGCAGCGTGTCGATGTTCTCGTCGCTCAGGTCCATGGCCGGATCGATGCGGTTGGCGATCCAGCCGGCCAGGTGCAGGCCGCGCGCGCGCACGGCTTCGGCGGTGAGCAGCGCATGGTTGAGGCAGCCCAGGCGGATGCCCACCACCAGCACCACCGGCAGGTCAAGCATCATGGCGAGCGCGGCCGTGTCCCAGCCGCCCGCCTCGGGGGGCGCGCCGTCGAGCGGTACGCGAAAGCCGCCCACGCCCTCCACCACCACGGCGTCCGCGCGCGCCTGCAATCCGGCAAAGGCGGCGCGGATCGGCTCGCGGGTGATGCGCACGCCTTCCGCGGCGGCGGCCAGGTGCGGGGATGCCGGCGTGCGCAGCAAGAAGGGGCAGGTCAGCGCCTGCGGCACGTCCACCGCGCTGGCCGCGCGCAGCTGGGCCACATCGTCGTTATGCCAGTGGTCGCCGCGCCATTCGCTGCCGCTGGCCACCGGCTTCATGCCCACGGCGCGCCGGCCGGCCGCGCGCAGCGCATGCAGCAAGGTGGCGCTGGCGTGGGTCTTGCCGACGCCGGTATCGGTGCCCGTGACGAAACAGGCGAACGGCTGCACGCTCATGCCATCTCCTTGCGCGGCACCACGCTGCCCAGGCTGGCCAGCAGGCGCTCCACATCGGCCTGCGCATGCGAAGCCGACAAGGTGATGCGCAGGCGCGCGGTGCCCGCCGGCACGGTGGGCGGACGGATCGCGCCGACGCGGATGCCGTCCGCTTCCAGCGTCGCGGACAAGGCCAGCGCGGCCACGTTGTCGCCCACGATCACGGGCTGGATCGCGGTGGCGCTCTCGCCCAGGCGCCAGCCGGCGGCGCGGCTCAGGCCGGCCAGTCCGCCGCGCAGGGTGCGGATCAGCTCGCCGAGGTGGGCGCGGCGCTGGTGCCCCTCCTCGCCGGCGATCAGCGCCAGGCTGGCCGACACCGCATGCGCCACCGCGGGCGGCGCGGCCGTGGTGTAGATGTACTGGCGCGCGGTGTTGACGAGGTGATCGATGATGGTCCCATGCGCGGCCACGAAGGCGCCCGCCACGCCGGCGGCCTTGCCCAGCGTGCCGATATAGATGATGCGCGGGGAGGTCAGCGCGAAGTGCTCGAGCACGCCGCGGCCCTGCTCGCCCAGCACGCCGAAGCCGTGCGCATCGTCCACGATGATCCAGGCGTCGTGCCGTTCGGCCAGCGCCAGCAGCGTATCGAGCGGCGCCAGGTCGCCATCCATGCTGAACACGCTGTCGGTGACGATCAGCTTGAGCGGGGTGGGGGACTCGGCCAGCAGCTTGTCCAGCGCGGCCACGTCGCGGTGAGGATAGCGGCTCACCTTGGCCCTGGCCAGGCGCCGTACCGGCGCGCGCCTTCGCCCAGGGCTTCGATCAGCGCGGGATGATTGGCCAGGCCGAGGTAGTCGTTGCTGCAGAAGGTCAGCAGCGCATGGCGCTCGCCGCCGCAGGCGTCGCTGACTTCCTGGTGCGGAGCGCAGGCGGTGTGCGCGGTGCGGCGGCGCCGCGTGAGGGCCTGGCCGTCGCGTTCGGCGGCGGCCAGCGTCAGGTGTTCAAGCAGCATCGCGTATCTCCTTGGGGTGCGCCGGCGCCGCCTGCGGCGCCGAGGCGCCGGGCAGTACCGTGTCGAGTGTGGCTTGCAGCCGGTCCGCCAGCCACTGCGCCATGTCCATGTCGAACACGTAGGGCGGCATGACATAGAGCGTGCGGCCGATCGGGCGGATCAGCACGCCGTGCGCGCGCGCGGCGTGGTGGAAGCGCGCGGCGAAATCGCCGGCGCCTACCGGCACATATTCCTCGCGCACGTCGGCGGCCCAGATCAGCCCGCGCTGGCGCACCTGCTCGAGCCGCGCATCGGCGCCCAGCCCGGCCATGGCCTGCGCGAGCCATTGCGCGCGCAGCCGGTTGTGCGCCACCACGTCGTGCCGCGCAAACAGCTCGAGCGTGGCAAGCGCGGCGCGGCAGGCCAGCGGATTGCCGGTGTAGGAATGCGAGTGCAGGAAGCTGCGGGCGCGGTCCGGCTCGTGCGGCGCCGAGACGAAGGCATGCTGGAGCGCGCTGCGCGACATCACCAGCGAGAGCGGCAGGTAGCCGCCGCTGATGCCCTTGGACAGGCACAGGAAATCGGGCCACAGGTGCGCCGGCAGCGGCCCTGCATCCGCGCCGCCCGCCGGCTGCGTGCGCGCCTGCTCCCATGCGAAGAAGGTGCCGGTGCGTCCGCAGCCCACCGCGATCTCGTCGGCGATCAGGTGCACGCGGTAGCGGTCGCACAGCGCGCGCACGCCCGCCAGGTAAAGCGGATCGTGCATCGCCATGCCGGCCGCGCACTGGATCAGCGGTTCGACGATCAGCGCGGCGATCTGGCCGCCGCGCGCCTGCAGCAGCGCTTCGAGCTCATCCAGCGCACGCTGCGCCACCTGTGCCGCGCTTTCGCCCGGCGCCGCCTGGCGCGCATCCGGCGACATCACCACATGCGACTGCATCAGCATCGGATCATAGGCGTCGCGGAAGATCGCCACGTCGGTCACCGCCAGCGCGCCCACGGTCTCGCCGTGGTAGCCGTGGCGCAGGCACACGAACTCGCGCTTGCCCGGCAGCCCGGTGTTGCGCCAGTAGTGAAAGCTCATCTTGAGCGCGATCTCGACGGCGGACGCGCCGTCGCTGGCATAGAAGACATGGCCGAGCGCGCCGCCGGTGAGCGCCGACAGGCGCTCGGCAAGCTCCACCGCCGGCGCGTGCGTGCAGCCGGCCAGCATCACATGCTCGAGCGTATCGAGCTGCGCGCGCAGCGCGGCGTTGATATCGGGATTGGCGTGGCCGAACAGGTTGACCCACCACGAGCTGGTGGCATCGAAATAGCGCTGGCCGTCTTCGCCATGGAGCCACGGGCCCTCGCCGCGGGCAATCGCCAGCGGCGGCTCGCCGGCGTCAGGGCGCAGCGGCGTGCAGGGATGCCACACCGCGCGCAGGCTGCGCTCGCCGAGCGAAGGCGCGGCGGGCACTGGCGGCAGGGATTGGGACTGGTTTTCCAAGGAAACCCTCCTTTGTTGAGCGCGCCTGCGGCCTGCACTGCCTGCGCGGGGGGGCAGGCGGGCGGCACTGGCGTGCGCGTTGGGGAGAGTCATGGTAGGGAGCTCCCCGGTCCCTTGGCAAACATTCCCGGCTTTACACGTTAGCAGCGTGTTGAGCGACGAACCACGAAGAAGGCCATGGCCCCCGGCATCTCGCCGTCAGCATGCGCGTATCTCCACATGCGGTGTGGCCTCGCATGCCCAAACCCCGCTGACCGGGGCCATCGACTGCGCCGACGAATGCGGCTAGAAGGACAGCCCGGGCGCCGGATTCAGCCCCGCCTGTCCAGCGGGTGCCCCGGCAGCAGATCGTACGGATGCTTCCAGCCCGGCAGCGCACGCAGGCGTTCGGTCCAGGCATGGATGCGCGGATACTCCTTGCGCCAGTGCACGCCGATCTCGTCGTCGAAGAACACGTAGCCGGCCAGCGAGAAATCGGCAATGGTCAGACGCTCTCCCAGCACGTACGGTCGCCCGGACAGATGCGCGTCGAGCACGCTCCAGGCGCCTTCGCAGCGCTGGCGCAGGAACTGCAGCACCGCCGGATCCGGCGCCTTGGCAAAGGTGCGCAGGAAGCGGTAGGTGGCGGTGTAGGCGGTGAACTTGTGGTTGTCGAACAGCAGCCAGCGCAATACCTCGGAGCGCTCGACCTCGCTGGCGGGGCCGTATGCATCGAGGCGCTGCGCCAGCAGGTCGAGGATGGCGCCCGACTGCGACAGCCGGCGGCCGTCGAACTCGAGCACGGGCACCTCGCCCATCTCGTTGATGGCACGATACTCCGGCGTATGGGTCTCGCCGTTGAAGTAGTCGACGAAGCGCGGCGTCCACAACTGGCGCCGGCGCTGCACGCCGATGGTCTCCAGCAGCAGGGCCACCTTGTAGGCATTGCCGGATTGCGCGAAACCGTACAGCAGGTATTCGGTCTCATGCGCGGTCTCATGCGCGATTTCATGCGCGGCTGCATTCTTGCTGCTTGCTGCGGCTTTCAATGTCATGGTGTCTCCCCAAGCATGTCGCCATCCAGGTAGAGCCAGCGCGGCGCCTCGCCGGCGGCGCGCGGCTCCAGTACGAAGCGGCTGCGCTCGTGCAGCCGGAAAGCGCGCCCGCCGACCTTGTAGCGCGCGACGAACTCCACCTGCGCGTGCGTCTCGTCCTGCTGCGCGTGCGCCTTGACCGCAAGGCCGAGCCAGCGCGCGCCGGCATCGGCAGCCAGGTCATCCGGGCAGGTCGACGGATGCCAGGTCTGGCGCAGCCAGTTCTCATCGCCCAGCACATAGGCGGCGTAGCGCGAGCGCATCAGCTGCTCGGCATTGGACGGCAAGGCCTCGCCGCGGTGAAAGCGCCCGCAGCAGGCGGCATAGTCGCCGCCGCCGCAGGGACAGGCGCCGGTGCCGGGCGCGCGCGCCTTCATCCGATCAGCCCCGGCAGCTCGCGCATATCCGTGAAGGTGCTGCGCGCGCCGGCCGCCAGCAGCGAGGCGGCATCGTTGCGCGCGGCGTAGCCGAACACCGTCATGCCCRCCGCCACGCCGGCGGTGATGCCGGCCGGGCTGTCCTCGATCACCGCGCAGCGCGACGGCTCCACGTTCATGGTGCGCGCGGCGAGCAGGTACACGTCGGGCGCGGGCTTGCTGCGCTCGACCTCGGTGGACGAGAAGATGTGCTCGCGCTCATCCTGCTGKAACAGTGCCACCAGTCCGGTGCGGCTCAGCTGCAGCTTGACCTTGACGCGGTCCGCGCCGGAGGCCACGCAGATGGGCAGGCCAGCCGCGGCGATGGCGGTGACCGCCTCGCGCACGTGCGGCACGGCCTGCACCTCGGCCTCGAGCACGGCATTGCGCCGCGCCAGCCATTGCGACAGCCAGTTCTTCGGCAGCGGCGCGCCGCGCCTGAGGGCGATATTGTCCAGCTCCTCGCGCACCGCGCGGCCCAGGAACCACCTGGTGGAATCCTCGAGCGAGATCTCGATGCCAAGCTCGTTGAGCATCTGGTTGAGCACGCGGTTGACGATGGGCTCGCTGTCGACGAGCACGCCGTCGCAATCGAAGATCACGCAATCGAAGCGGGGATGGCGGATCGGCTTGATGCTGGCATTCATGCGGGTTTCTTTTCCTTGCTGCTATCTGTGTTGCCGGGTGTGCTTGCGGGGCTGGCGGCCACCGCGCGCAGCTCCGTCGGGCGCCGGCTCTTGAGGAGGGCCTCGATCTGGTCGAACCGGTCGAAGCCCCAGAACGGCGCGCCGTCGATGATGACGAAGGGCGAGCCGAACACGCCCTTGGCCATGGCGACCTCGATCTCGGCCTTGAGCTGGTCCTTGATCTGGAAGCTGCTGGYGCCGGCGTCCATGGCGTGCGCATCGATGCCGAGCGGCTCGGCCAGCTTCACCAGCTCGGCCGGCTCGGCGATATTGATATCGTCCACGAACAGCGCGCGGTAGACCGCCTTGGCGAACGCGGTGGCGATGTCGTCGCCGTGATGGTTCTGCAGCCATAGCATGGCGCGCGCGGCCTGCGTGGTGGGCAGCGGGAAATGCGTCGGGCGCTGGTACTCGATGTCGTGGAAGCGTGCCGTGCGTTCGAAATCCAGCYAGCAGTATTCGCCCTTGAGCGGCACCTGCGGCAGCGGCGCGCTGCCCGTGGTCTTGAACACCACCCCGAGCAGGATCGGGTGCCAGGCCACGATGCTCCTGGGGTCTGGCCGGGGGTCGATGCTGCGATGAATCCGGTGCTTCGGTGCTTCGGTGGTGCGTTGGCTTGTCCCCGGCTTGCCGCCGGCCCGCGGGGGACAAGTGCCGTCAGGATAGCGCGCGCGCGATCAGGATCTTCTGGATATCGCTGGTGCCTTCGTAGATCTGGCAGACGCGCACGTCGCGGTAGATGCGCTCGACCGGGAAATCGCTGACATAGCCATAGCCGCCGAACACCTGGATGGCGGCCGAGCAGACCGCCTCGGCCATCTCGCTGGCATACAGCTTGGCCATGGCGGCCTCCTTCAGGCACGCACGCCCGGCATCCCTGAGCGACGCGGCGTGCCAGACCATCTGGCGCGCCACCTCGATCTTGGTCGCCATCTCGGCCAGGCGGAACTGCACCGCCTGGTGCGCGAACAGCGGCTGGCCGAAGCTCTCGCGTTCCTTGGCGTAGGCCAGCGCCGCCTCGAAGGCGGCGCGCGCCATGCCGATGCTTTGCGAGGCAATGCCGATGCGGCCGCCCTCCAGCCCGGACAGGGCCATCTTGTAGCCGGCGCCCTCTTCGCCGAGCAGGTTGGCCGCCGGCACCCGGCAATCCTCGAACAGGATCTGCGCGGTGTCGGAAGAATGCTGGCCGAGCTTGTCCTCGATGCGCGCGACCACGTAGCCGGGCGTGGTGGTCGGCACCACGAAGGCGCTGATGCCGCGCTTGCCGGCCGCCTTGTCGGTCACCGCCAGCACGATCGCCACGTCGGCGTTCTGGCCGCTGGTGATGAACTGCTTGACGCCGTTGAGCACGTAGTGGTCGCCGTCGCGCACGGCGGCGGTACGCAGCGCGGAGGCGTCCGAGCCGACGTGCGGCTCGGTCAGGCAGAAGGCGCCCAGCATCTCGCCGCGCGCCAGCGGCACCAGCCACTGCTGCTTCTGCGCTTCGCTGGCGAAGGCCATCAACATGCTGCACACGGGGCAGTTGTTGACGCTGATGACGGTGGAGGTGCCGCCGTCGCCGGCCGCGATCTCCTCCAGGATCAGCGCGAGCGAGAGATAGTCCAGCCCGGCGCCGCCATACTGCTCCGGCACCGCCACGCCGTAGGCGCCGAGCGCGGCCAGCTCGCGGTGCACGGCCTTGGGAAAGACCTTGTCGCGGTCCCAGGCGGCGGCGTGCGGCGCGATTTCCTGCTGTGCGAACTGGCGCACGGCGTCGCGGATCATTTCCTGTTCGGGCGTGAGCAGCATGTCAGGTCACTGATGGCGTTGTGGTTGTGGTTGCGGTAAGAAAGGCGGTCGCCTGCGGCGCGGCGGGCGTGGCGCTTACCACGGGATCACGCCGCCGTCGTAGTTGCGGAAGCCGCCGTTGTCGTGCCGTGTCGCGCCGGCGATCACGCGGCGCATGCCGGCAACGCTCTGCTGGGGCGTGATGTCGGCTTCCTTGCCGCCCATGTCGGTCTGCACCCAGCCCGGGTGGAAGGCCAGGCAGGTAGCATGGCGCGCGTCGAGCGAGGCGGCCTTGAGCGCCGCGTTGGCTGCCGCCTTGCTGACGCGGTAGAGCCAACTGCGGTTGCTGTCCATGGCGCCGATGCTGCCCATGCGCGAGGCCAGCACCGCCAGCACGCCGCCCTGCCCCGAGCGGCCGGTCTCGACCATCGGCAACAGCAGGGGCAACGCCATCATCGGTCCCAGCACGTTCACATGCATCACCGCGTCGAAATCCTCGCGCGAGACCGGCTGCGCGCCTTCGGTGCGCGGGCCGATCACGCCGGCGTTGTAGACCGCCACGTCGAAGGATTCGCCGTCGAGCTTCCAGCCCAGTCCGGCAACCTGGCCCGCATCGGTCAGGTCGGCGCGCAGCGCCTCGGCACCGAGCGCTTCGATGGCCGCGATGCCATCGTCGCTGCGCGCCACGGCCAGCACGCGCCAGCCGTCGGCGCGGTACTGCCGCACGAATTCGAGACCGATGCCGCGCGAGGCACCAAGGATGAGAGCGGTAGGCAAGGCGTACTCCTTCTTGTTTGTCGGGTTTCAGGCAGGCGGCCACGCAGCGGCGGGCCGCCACGTTGCCGCCGGTGCGGCGGCGCTCAGACGATTTCCAGGCCCACGGCGGTGGCTTCGCCGCCGCCGATGCACAGGCTGGCCACGCCACGCTTGCCGCCGGTCTTGCGCAGCGCGCCGATCAGCGTGGCCATGATGCGGGCGCCCGAAGCACCGATGGGGTGACCGAGCGCACAGGCGCCACCGTGGATATTGACCCTGTCGTGCGGGATCTTGAGGTCGTGCATGGCGGCCATCGGCACCACCGCGAACGCTTCGTTGATCTCGAACAGGTCGACACTGTCGGTGGTCCAGCCGAGCTTGCGGTAGAGCTTGCCGATGGCCTCCACCGGCGCGGTGGTGAACCAGCCCGGTTCCTGCGCATGCGTGGTGTGACCGAGCAGGCGTGCCAGCGGTTCCAGGCCGAGGCGCTTCGCGGTGGATTCGCGCATCATCACCATCGCCGCGGCGCCGTCGTTGATCGACGAGGACGAGGCGGCGGTAATGGTGCCGTTCTTGGCAAAGGCGGGCTTGAGCGAAGGGATCTTGTCGAGCTTGATGCGGCGCGGGCCTTCGTCGGTGTCGATCACGGTGTCGCCACCGCGGCCCGGCACCGTCACCGCGGCGATCTCCCAGCGGAAATCGCCGCGCTCGGTGGCCTGCTGCGCGCGCCGCACGCTTTCCATGGCGAATTCGTCCTGCGCCGCACGGGTGAAGCCGTACTTGGCCGCGCAGTCCTCGCCGAAGGTACCCATCGAGCGCCCGCCCCCCTTCTCGTCGCGGATATAGGCGTCTTCCAGGCCGTCCAGCATCATGTGGTCGAAGATCATGCCGTGGCCGATGCGGTAGCCACTGCGGCCCTTGGGCACCAGGTAAGGCGCATTGGTCATGCTTTCCATGCCGCCCGCCACCGCGATCTCGAAGGCGCCCGCCACCAGCGCGTCATGCACGGTCATGGCGGCGCGCATGCCGGAGCCGCACATCTTGTTGACCGTGGTGCAGCCCACGCCCATCGTCAGGCCCGCGCCGAGGGCCGCCTGGCGCGCCGGCGCCTGGCCCTGCCCGGCGGGCAGCACGCAGCCGAACACCACTTCCTCGATCTGCTCCGGCGCCAGGCCGGCGCGCTCCACCGCGGCGCGGATGGCGGCCGAGCCGAGTTGCGGCGCGGTCAGCGCGGCGAACTCGCCCTGGAAGGCTGCCATTGGCGTGCGAGCCACGGATACGATGACAACGGGATCTTGCATGGAATGTCTCCAGTGATATTGGCAATGGCGGGCGGCAGGGCCGCCCTGTCTGTTATTCGCTGGTGCTGCGCCGCGTCGCTAGCGTCAGCGGATCGAAGCCTGCGGCGGATCGCCGAACTGGCGGTAGGCTGCGTCGAGCTGCTCGTGCAGTTCGTCGTTGTTGCTGGCGGCCATGCCGAGGTCGCGCAACAGGCCGTCGGACACGCCGTAGACCCAGCCGTGCACGGTGACTTCCTGCCCGCGGCTCCAGGCGTCCTGCAGCACCGTGGTCTGGCATACGTTGCTGACCTGCTCGATCACGTTGAGCTCGCACAGTCGCGTGTGGGCATCTTCCTCGCGGGTGATGGTGCCGAGGTAGGCGCCGTGCTTGTCGGCCACGTCGCGCACATGGCGCAGCCAGTTGTCGGCCAGGCCGATGCGCTGGCGCTTGAGCGCGACCTTCACGCCGCCGCAGCCGTAGTGGCCCACCACGGTGATATGGCGAACCTTGAGCACTTCCACCGCGAACTGGATCACCGACAGCGCGTTGAGGTCGCTGTGGGCAATCACGTTGGCGATATTGCGGTGGACGAACACTTCACCGGGCGCCAGGCCCAGGATCTGGTTGGCCGGCACGCGCGAGTCCGAGCAGCCGATCCACAGGTACTCGGGCGCCTGCTGGTTGGCCAGGCGCATGAAGAAACTGGGATCCTCGGCGTTGACGCGGTCGACCCACTCGCGGTTGTTGCGGAACAGCTGGGCGATGGCATCACTCATGCGACTCTCCTTGCGGGAACGGGTTCGCCAGTGGCGGGCGGCACGTCGCCAGGCAAGGCGCTAGCGTCGGCCGTGCCGTAGCGGTTGATAAAACGCTCTTTGACATCATAGGCATAGAAATCATGGATTTGACCGGCCAGCAGCCGGTCCTTGTGAGCCTGCCACATGGCAGGATCGAAGAAATCTTCGTGGTGACGCAGGAAGGCGGCGCGCACGCGCGGGTCGCCCAGCAGGAAGGTACCGTATGTCTCCGGGAAGATGTCGTGGCGGCCCACGCTGTACCAGGGCTCGCCGGACATCTCTTCTTCTTCGTTGCGCGGCTGCGGCACGCGACGGATATTGATATCCGTCAGGTACTCGATCTCGTCGTAGTCGTAGAACACCACGCGGCCGTGGCGCGTGACGCCGAAGTTCTTGTAGAGCATGTCGCCGGGGAAGATATTGGCGGCGATCAGTTCCTTGATGGCATTGCCGTATTCGACGATGCCATGCTCCACCTGCGCTTCCGTGCCCTCCTGCAGCCAGATATTGAGCGGCGTCATGCGGCGCTCGATGTAGACGTGGCGCACCACGATCTCCTCGCCGCCGTCCTTGCCGCGCTGGTATTCGATCATCGACGGCGCATGCAGCGTGAGCTCGGCCACCAGCGCATCGTCGAAGCGCGACAGCGGGAAGGCCACGTTGGAATACTCGAGCGTGTCGGCCATGCGGCCCACGCGGTCATGCCGCTTGACCAGCTGGTACTTCGACTTGACCAGCTCGCGCGTGGTTTCCTTGGGTGCCGGGTAGTAGTCCTTGATCACCTTGAACACATAGGGATACGAAGGCAGCGTAAACACCAGCATCACCAGGCCCTTGATGCCCGGCGCGCTGATGAACTTGTCCGACGAATGCTGCAGGTGGTGCAGGAAGTCCCGGTAGAACAGGTTCTTGCCCTGCTTCTGCAGCCCCAGCGAGGTATAGATTTCCGCCCGCGGCTTGCGCGGCATGATGTCGCGCAGGAAGGTGACGTAGGCCGAGGGAATCTCCATGTCGACCATGAAGTACGAAYGCGTGAAGGAAAACAGGATCAGCAGCTGTTCCTTCTTGAGCAGCACCGTGTCTAGCGAGAGCTTGCCCTCGGGCGTGTGCACGATGGGAATGGCCAGCGGATAAGTACGGTCGGCGTTGAGCACGCGGCCGATGATGAAGGCCGATTTGTTGCGGAAGAACAGCGACGACAGCACATGGACCTGGAAATTCGGCGCGATGCGGAAGTCGCCGAAGTAATCGCTGAGCGCGCGCACCACGTAGTCGATGTCGCGCCGCAGATCCTCGAACGGCAGTTCGAGCTGGAAATTGTGGACGATGCGCTCGAAGCAGGCCGCCATGCCGATGCGGCTGCCCGGGTAATAGGCGCGGAACGTGGGCCGCGTCGGCGACTCCTCGTTCTCGATGTACTCGGTCGAGATGGCCGGGCGCACGAAGATGAAGTCGTTGTTGAAGTACGAGCGGTGCAGGATGCGCGTGCACACCGAGTTGAAGAAGGTCTCGGCCAGCTCGGGCTGGTGATGGTTGGTCAGCAGGCCGATGTAGTGCAGCTTGATCTGCTGCCAGATCTCGTCTTCGATGTTTTCCGCATCGTATTCGTCCTCCAGGATCAGGCTGGTCTCGCGCACGCGTTCGTTATAGAAGGCGATGCGGTCGCGCTGGAGCTGCTGCAGGCCGTGCCAGTCCGCCGCCTCGAAGCTCAGCTTGGCCTGGTGGCTGACTTCGCGGAACAGGCGGTAGTGCTTGTCGAACCCGTCCAGCATGGTGCGGGCCACGTCGTACGCGATCTGCGAGGACAGCAGCTTGGGGAAGTGAGACATGGCACGGGCCGGTGGCGAGGAAGAGACGACGACAAGTTCCGGAGATTGTAAATTGGTTCGGGAAACCGGCGCTGGCTGTTTGGTGCGATGGCCGGCGCAATGCCGGCCCCCGGCCAGGTGTCACGCCGGCATCACATGGTCTCGGCGTACAGTTCGCGCCCGATCAGCATGCGGCGGATCTCCGAGGTGCCGGCGCCGATCTCGTACAACTTGGCGTCGCGCCACAGGCGGCCCACCGGGTATTCGTTGATATAACCGTTGCCGCCCAGGATCTGCACCGATTCGCCGGCCATCCAGGTGGCTTTCTCGGCCGTGTACAGGATCACCGCGGCGCAGTCCTTGCGCACCTGGCGCACGT
>NZ_JBFTND010000182.1:0-15155 GCF_056397305.1 Cupriavidus sp. 05N40 | reverse complement strand
TCACCGTGGTGGGCAACTGGCTGGAAAATCCCAGCGAGACCAAGGTGCTGGAGCACCCCGGCGCCCGCACCATCGTCGAGCGCGAGACCTTCGCCCAAAGCGGCGCCAGCAATGTGCGCGACGTGCTGYGCCAGATCCCGGGCGTGCAGGTGCAGGAGAGCAACGGCACCGGCGGCAGCGATATATCGCTGAACGTGGGCGTGCGCGGCCTGGCCTCGCGCCTGTCGCCGCGCTCGACCATCCTGATGGACGGCATCCCGCTGGCGGTGGCGCCCTACGGCCAGCCGCAGCTGTCGATGGCGCCGGTGGCGCTGGGCAACCTGGACGCGGTCGACGTGGTGCGCGGCGCAGGCTCCGTGCGCTATGGCCCGCAGAACGTGGGCGGCATCATCAACTTCGTGACGCGCGCGATCCCGAAGACGTTCGCCGCGGATGCCTCGGTCGAAACCGACATCTACTCCCATGGCGGCAGCGTCAAGACCACCCCGAGCGCATTCATCGGCGGCACCGCTGAAAACGGCCTGGGCGGCGCGCTGCTGTACTCCGGCGTGCATGGCAACGGCTTCCGCGAGAGCAACGACCACGTCAGCATCGACGACCTGATCCTCAAGGGTTCCTACCGCATCACGCCGGCCGACGAGCTGAGCGCCGCCTTCTACTACTACGAGGGCAACGCCGGCATGCCCGGCGGCCTGACGTCGGCGCAGTACGCGGCCAACCCGTTCCAGTCGGTGCGCCCCTTCGACAACTTCAGCGGCCGCCGCAACGATTTCTCGTTCAAGTACGCGCACAACGACAAGGACCGCAAGTTCGAAGTGCTGACGTACTACACGGACAGCTTCCGCGGCAGCAACATCGAGCAACAGGGCACGGGCGCCCAGGCCAGCCAGCGCCGCCTGACCGCCGCGCCGCGCAACTACCACACGTTCGCGATCGAGCCGCGCTACTCGCAGCTGTTCCGCACCGGCGACGTCAGCAACGAAGTCAGCGTGGGCTACCGCTACCTGCGCGAGGCCAGCGACGAACAGGCAAGCCGCACGAGCTTCTACACGCCGGGCTCGGTGAACGCGCCGGACCTGGCCTCGCCGGTCTACCAGTGGCGCACCGGCGGCACCACCGCCAATGCGGTCTACATCGACGACACCATCAACATCGGCAACTGGACCATCACGCCGGGCCTGCGCTACGAGTTCATTCGCTCGAACCTGACCGACCGCTTCACCAACGTGCGCACCGATGTCTCGTCCAACGAGCCGCTGCCCTCGCTGGCCGTGATGTACCACGTGAGCGACAACTGGACGCTGTTCGCCAACGCGGGCGTGTCGTTCGGCCCGCTGCAGTACTTCCAGATCGCCTCGACCACCAACGGCCTGACGCCGGAGAAGGCCAAGACCTATGAGGTCGGCACGCACTTCAACGCCAACGGCTGGGGCGGCGAGCTGACGCTGTTCAACATCGACTTCGACGACGAACTGCAGCTGCGCGGCGGCACCGGCGGCGCGCCGGACGCGTGGACCAACCTCGGCGCGACCACGCACCGCGGCGTCGAATCGTCACTGCGCTACGACTTCGGCACGCTGTCGAAGACCCTGATCGGCCTGTCGGCGTACGCCACCTACACGTTCACCGACGCGACCTACAACCAGGGCAATTTCGCCGGCCGCGACCTGCCGTTCTACTCGCGCCACGTGGCGACGCTGGGCATGCGATACCTGCGCAACCGCTGGATGCTCAACGTGGACACCTTCGCGCAGTCCAAGCAGCGTTCGCCGGGCGACCCGAGCACGTCGGCCACTTACCAGACCGCCGAGAGCGCCAATGGCGCGCTGGGCGATATCCCGGGCTACGCGCTGGTGAACATGCGCCTGGGCTATGACTTCGGCAAGGCGGCGCAGAACCTGAAGATCGCCGTGGGCGTGAAGAACCTGTTCGACCGCCGCTACTTCACCCGCTCGACCGACAACAACGCGGGCAAGTACGTGGGCATGCCGCGCACGTTCTACATCCAGGCTTCGCTGGCTTACTAAGCCGGCATCCCGCAGCAAGAAAACGGCGCCCCGGGGCGCCGTTTTCGCTTCCAGTCCCGCGCGCAGGCACCGATCGGCGTCAGCACGCTCACGCGGCTGGTGCCGTTCGCGCTGGCGGGCGTGTATGCGGATGCAGGCCTGGCGGCGGGGCGCAGCGTGACGCTGCGAAGCCCGCGGGGCTCAGACGATCTCGCGCGTTTCCTTGAACTCGACCTTGGGAAAGCGCTCCTGCGTCAGGCGCAGGTTCACCATGCTCGGCGCGAGATAGACGTGATCGCCGGCGCCATCCAGCGCGACGTTGTGGCCGGCCTTCTCGATCAGCTTCTCGATCTCGGCCGGATCGCCCTTGAGCCAGCGCGCCGTGGCGCATTCATGCGATTCGAAGATCGCGTCCACGCCGTATTCGTGCTCCAGGCGGTGCGCCACCACGTCGAACTGCAGAATACCCACGGCACCCAGCACCAGGTCGTTGGAAGCAATGGGACGGAACATCTGCGTGGCGCCTTCCTCGGCCAGCTGCTGCAGGCCCTTCTGCAGCTGCTTGACCTTGAGCGGGTTGTTCAGGCGCGCGCGGCGGAAGAATTCCGGTGCAAACGACGGGATGCCCGTGAACTTGAGCGCCTCGCCTTCGGTGAACACGTCACCCAGGCGGATGGTGCCGTGGTTGGGCACGCCGATGATGTCGCCGGAGTAGGCTTCCTCGGTGGTGTTGCGGTCCTGCGCCATGAAGGTGATGGCGTTGTTGATGGCCACGGTCTTGCCGGTGGACACGTGCAGCAGTTTCATGCCGCGCTCGAAGCGTCCCGAGCACACGCGCACGAAGGCGATGCGGTCGCGGTGGCGCGGGTCCATATTGGCCTGGATCTTGAACACGAAGCCGGTGAACTTGGTTTCGTCCGGCTCCACCACGCGCGTCTCGGTGTTGCGCGCCTGCGGCGGCGGCGCGAGTTCGCACAGCGCGTCGAGCAGGGACTGCACGCCGAAATTATTGATGGCCGAGCCGAAGTAGACCGGGGTCTGCTTGCCGCAGAGGAAGGCGTCCTTGTCGAAGGCGTGCGAAGCACCGCGCACGAGTTCGATCTCGATGCGCAGCTCTTCCGCCTGGCTGCCCAGCACGCGGTCCAGCTCGGGGTTGTCCAGCCCGTCGACCATGGCGGAGGTACCCTTCTCGCCGTGCGGGTCGAACAGCTGCACGCGGTCATCGATCAGGTGGTACACGCCGCGGAAGGACTTGCCCATGCCGATCGGCCATGTCATCGGCGCGCACTGCATCTTCAGCACGTCCTCGATCTCGTCGAGCAACTCGATGGGCGAGCGGCCTTCGCGGTCGAGCTTGTTGATGAAGGTGATGATCGGCGTGTCGCGCAGGCGGCAGACGTTGAGCAGCTTGATGGTCTGCGCTTCCACGCCGTTGACGGAATCGATCACCATCACCGCGGAGTCCACCGCGGTCAGCGTGCGGTAGGTGTCTTCGGAGAAGTCTTCGTGGCCCGGGGTGTCGAGCAGGTTGACGATGTTCTCGCGGTACGGGAACTGCATCACCGAGGAGGTCACCGAGATGCCGCGCTGCTTTTCCAGCTCCATCCAGTCGGAAGTGGCGTGGCGATCCGCCTTGCGCGCGCGCACTTCGCCGGCGACCTGGATGGCGCCGCCGAACCACAGCAGTTTTTCGGTCAGGGTCGTCTTACCCGCGTCAGGGTGCGAAATGATGGCAAAGGTGCGACGACGCGCAATTTCGGATACGAGCGAGCTCACGGCAGTGGATTCGGCAAACAGAAGATGGAAGGGGCCCGGGGCGCAGCGGACCGGCGCCAGGGGCCGGCGRGACCATCAGCTTGCGGTCGGGCGCCGGGCACTGCGGGCATGCACGAAGGGAATCGGGCGGTATTTTACCGGTTCGCGGGGCCAGCGGCGTGCTGATCGGGTGGCGAGGCGGCGTTTTGCCCCCGCAAGCTGCCGAACTGCAGGGCGTACTGGCGCGTAAGCTCGGCCCCGAAGAAGAAAATTTGCGCCGAGTAGTACACCCATAACATCAGCGCCACCACCGAACCGGCAGCACCGTAGGAGGTCGCCACCGCGCTGTTGCCGAGATAGAGGCCGATCAGCCGCTTTCCCATCGAGAACAGCAGCGCAGTGATGATCGCGCCCATGATCACGTCGCGCCAGGCGATGCGCGCATTGGGCAGCATCTTGAAGATGACCGCGAACAGCAGGGTGACCACGGCGAAGGAAAACGCGGTGGAGAGCACGTCGGCCACCGGCGCGAACCACGACTGTGTCCACATCTGCCCCCAGAAGCGTTCCACCACGGCCAGCGCGGCGTTGACGATCAGCGATACCAGCAGCATGAAGGCAAGCACCAGCACCAGGCTGAACGACAACAGCCGCGCGCGCAGCAATTGCTGCCAGCCCGCGCCTTGCGGCACCGGCGCGGCCCAGATCTCGTCCAGGCTGCCCTTGAGCTCGGCGAAGGCGCTGGTGGCGCCGACGAACAGGATGCCGGTGGCGATGGCAGTGGCCAGGCCGCTGCCACCGGCCCGGTGCGTGGCCGCCAGGATCTGCTGGATGGCGGCCGCGCCCTGCGCGCCGACGAGGTCGTCGATCTGGGCGAAGATCTCGCCACGCGCGGCTTCCGCGCCAAAGAAGATGCCGGCGATGGAAATCACCAGCACCAGGATCGGTGCCATCGAGAACAGCATATAGAACGAGAGCGCCGCGCCTTTGCTGGCGGCGCGATGGGCCAGCCACGAGCGGATCGCGGCCAGCACCACGCTGGCGGTACGCGCGGCGGTGTGGCGGTCCGGCAACCAGTGGCCCGGGCGGGGCCTGGGGGTCTTCGGGTCCAGGGGGCGGCGAGGGGTGTCGGCGGGATTCACGCTGGGGTCCGGAGGTTTGGCGGCGAAAGCTGCACGAGCACGGCTAGCGCTCCTTGCGCAGGCCCCAGATGAGCGAGACCATGAACAGCACGAGGAAGACGATGAACAAGAGCTTGGCGACCTGGGCCGCTCCGGCGGAGACGCCGCCAAAGCCGAACAGCGCGGCGACCACGGCGATCACGAAGAAGAGCGCGGCATAGCGCAACATGATGAGACTCCAGTGAGGCTCTCCCGTTCTTGTTATGCGTCCGAAAGTCCATGATACAGCCGCCTGCGCGCTTTGCCCAAGCCGCGGGCGGGCGGCCAGAGGCTAGACTGGAAGGCGGGCGGCTCGCCGTCGCGCAGGCCGCCGTCCGCCCAGTCTTCCTCCAGCACCGAGGCTGTTTCCCTGTCACAAGGAGGCACCATGAACCGGATCACCACGCGCTGGCTTGGCATCGCTGTCCTGCTGGCGTTCGGCCTGCTCGCCGCCACGGGCTGCGAGCGCAGCCAGCCAGGCCCGAAGCCGATCTCCAGCGAAGCGGCCGCCCAGGCCGGCACCTTGCCGGCACGCTAGGCGGGCCGCACGGCCCGCGCTCCGGCGCATTGCGCGGCGCCTTGATACACCAGCGATTGCGCCCGCCTTCGTGCGTCCGCGCCACGTCCTGCGCCACTTCCTGCGCCCCACTGCAAGCGCGCGGCGTACCCGTTTCTGCGTGAACGTTGCGGCCGCGGTCAGACCAGTTGGCCATGGAATGGCCTGTTACAACGCTGCAACCAAAGCCGGGCGGCCTTCCGGGCCACGCCATGGCAGGCCCGGCGCCTGATGCAGCAAAGCCGTGCAGCCGCTGGCGGGCAGCGCCCGCCAGCCACGGCCGCAAACGCGCGTTTCAGCGCTGCAACCAAAATGTTCCCGCCTCCGCGGGGAACTTCCGCGCGTGGCCGTATACCACCCGAGAGCCGGCGCCAGTGCTGGTTTTGCGGGGATTGGCACGCTTGTCGCTCTCTCACCGGCAGGGAGACATAAAAAAATGACGCGACGAGTCCTACAACGCGGGAGTGAGTTCTGCCATGCGTCAGCCGCCTGCACGAATGACGGCACGAAGGCGCTCTTATCGGCTGGCGCGACCTGCGCCATCGGTCTTGCAGCTTTTGTCGCCGCCTTTGCTCCCATCTGCGCGCTTGCAGAACCAGGCGATATCGTCGTACTGCGCAGCGTCGAGCCGCGCATTGCCTATCGCGGCATACCGTCGGGGGACATGCCGATAGCTGCCGCTGTCGAGCCGTTTCCGTCCAAACGCTTCGAACAATCCGCCGCCGCCGTGGTGAGCGACCTGACCGACAGCGATCTCGCTGCCGCGGTGGGTCGCAGCACCGCCGGCCGCGCCGTGCCTGGCGCCGGCCAGGCCGTGGCCGGCCTGCTCGCCGGCCAGCCAGGCCAGTTGCAGGGCCTGGCCACGGGCAGCGGCACGGCAGGCGCCACGGGCGGTATCGCGGGACAAGTGGCGCAGGCTACCGGAAACATGAGCGGCGCCTTGTTGCGCGGACTGGCGCCGCTTGCTGCAGGAGCCCATCCATGACACGGGCTCCGGTCATCGTCTGCGCCGCGCTGGCGCTGGGTTGCGCGCAGGGCCATGCGCAGGTCCCGGGCGTGGACAGCGCCGGCATCGATCCGGGCGCGCTTGCCGGTGCGAGCGGGCGCGCCGCCGTCAACGTGGCCGCCGGCATCGGCAATGCGCAGACCAACCAGGCCGCGATCGGCACCGGTGCCGCGGAAGTGCTGTCGGTGCAGCGCGCCGCCGCGGTTGCACCCGCGGCCGGTGCCGTCAGCCGCATCGGCAACGGCGCCTTCGCCAGCGGCAGCGGGCTGCTCTCGGCAAACGTGGCCAGCGGCAACGGCAATCTGCAGGGCAATGCGGCGGTACTGGCACCGTCCGCCGCGGTAAGGATCGAGGCCATCTCGGACGGCTTGCTGGCCGCCGAATCGGCCGGAGGGAGTCGCCCGGGTTCAGCGGGCCACGCCTCAGGACCCCGCGAGGCAGTCATCCAGCCGGATGCCTACCGCAACGCGACGGGCCTGGTGCAGCTGAACCAGACGGCCGGATCGGGGAATGTCTCATCCAACGTATTTGTGCTCCGTCCCCCGGCGGGCACTTTTTTCTAAAAAGGGAAGGAGAAAATCATGAAAACGAAAATCCTCGCCATCGCAGCGATGATGGCGCTGTCTACCAGCGCATTTGCAGGTGGATTCAGCTATTTCGATCGCCCCGACGACGCCGACATCTTCAACCAGACTGCCATCAGCAACGACATCTATGTGCGCGGCTTCGGCTTTGCCTGGGGGGATATCAAGTTCAAGTCCGAGTCGGGCGCGGTGGTCAACAGCCAGCAAAGCGCCCGTGACAACAACGTGCGCATGGGCTCGTCCAGCAACACCGCGTTCGGCGGCGGCAACGCGCTCTTCAACGCGCAGGGCAATATCGGCGTGAACATTGCCGCCGGCGCGGGTAACGGCCAGTCCAACCAGGCTGCGCTGGCGAGCATCGATGCATCGGATGTGTTCGCCTCCGCGCAGGTGTTCTCCAGCCAGAAGACCGCCGGCAATGGCGTGCATATGGTCGGCGCGGCCAACAGCGCCACCATGGCGGACAATATGCTCGCCGGGGCCAAGGGCAATGTCGGCGTGAATATCGCTGCCGGCGCCGGCAACCTGCAGAGCAACGCGCTGGCGGCCTCGGTCAATACCGGCAGCGGCTACACCGGCCGGGGCGGGCAACCGGTCGGCGTGCTGGCCAAGGCGACCGCGTCGAACGACCAGGCCACCTACGGCAACGATCTGTCGATGTGCGGCTGCAAGCCGAACAATGCCGCCAACCTCGCCGGCGGCGCCCTGGCCAACGCAGTGGGCAATATCGGCGTCAATATCGCTGCCGGCGCGGGCAACGCGCAGAGCAACGGGCTCGCCATCTCCACGGCGACGCGCTGAGTGGAGCAGTACGCCGCAAGGCACCGCGGTACGCAGTAAAAAGCAGTGGAGGGAGAGCCGGGCACGGGGGGGACCGGCTCATCCAGCCCGAGGGAGGTAGCAAGATGCGCGCGTTATTTCGCGTGGCCGGGGCATGCCTGTTGCTGTCGGCGGCGTTCGGCGCCAGCGGGCAGAGCACGATGACCATCAACCTCGATGGCCAGCCGATGCTCAGGAAGCCGGTCAAGAGCATGCTGGAAATGCGCTATCAGAACATGATGCGCCAGCAGCTCGACTTCAGTTGCGGCGCGGCGGCGGTAGGCACGCTGTTGCGCTACGGTTACGGCCTCGACCTGGCCGAGCCGAAGATCGTGGAAGACATGCTGCGCATCTCGGATGCCGATACCGTCGTCAAAAACGGTTTCTCCATGCTCGACATGCGCAACTACGTGGAGACGCTGGGGCTGCGCGGACGGGGCTTCCGCGTGGACTACAGCGCGCTGCGGCAACTCAAGATCCCGGTCATCACCTTGCTCGACGTCAACGGCTACCTGCACTTCGTGGTGGTACGCAGGGCGATCGACGGACGCGTGTTCGTTGCCGATCCGGCGCTTGGCAACCGCATCATCAAGGAAGAAGATTTCGCGGCCAACTGGAACGGGCTGGTGTTCGCCATCGTCGGCCGGCCGTTCGATCCGAACTCGCCGCTGCTGGACTTCGCCGCGCCGGCCCTGCGCGACCGGACCAACGCCGCCCTGGCCGGGGGGATGGTGCCGGCGGCGCTGGATTTCGGCCTGATCCGGATGGATTACTTCTGACATGGACACCGCGCTGCGCCTCTTCTGCCTGACTTGCTCCGCCGGCATGGCGATGGCCGCGGCGCCGACGCGCGCGGCTTCGGCCGCCGACGACGTCGGCGACATCGTCGGCGCGCCGGTGATGGCCGAGCTGGTGTCCGACGAGGAACTGGCGGGCGTGCGCGGCAAATACCTCGGGGCCAGCCTGGTCAGCGGCTTCATGGTGGAGATGGTGTCGCGCTGGYAGAACGACAACGCGGTCGCCACGGCAACTGCGCGCGTGGCGGCGGCCAACCTGGCGGCGGGCGCGGCCGTGGCGCAGGCCAGCGCGAGCCTGTCGGCACGCGTGCAAAGCCTGGCGGGCGGCACGGTGCAAGGCAATGGCGGCGTGGCCAGCTCCGCGGTGCAGGCGGCGGGGGTCGGGCAGGTGACGCAGATCGCGGGCGATGGCAATTCGGTCAGCAACGTCAGCACCATCACCACGCAGACCACGCCCATCGTCGCGCAGTCGCCTGCGGCTGGCAACGGTACCCTGCCGCAGCAGGCGCAGGCCAACGGCATGACGGCCAGCGCCACGGTCAACCCTGGCGGCGGGATATCGGTGGCGATCCAGTCGGCGGCGGGGAGCGCCACCCAGAACGCGCAAAGCGGCAGCCTGATGCAGACCGCGCGCATCACGGGCGACGCGCAACAGGTGCTCAACCTCACCAATATCACGCTGCAGGTGCAGCAATTGACGATCCGGCAACTGACGCAATCCAGCATGCGCGACGCACTAGCGGCAATCGCATCGATGCGACGATAATCGCTGCATGCCTAGGGCTGGCGCACCCGCTTCACGCGCATTCAGATTTCCGGGGGGAAAGATGAAGACCGAATTCGCTGTGCTGGGTACCGTCGCGGGTACCCTGCTCTCCGCGGCTGCGTACGCGCAGGTTGGCGCCCGGCAGCCGAGCGCGGACGAGCGGATCGAACGACTGACAGAACTGGTCGAGAAACAGGAACAGACCATCAAGGCTCTCGAGCAGCGCCTGAACGACCTGGAAATGGTCGGGGCGCGCGGGCGAGGGGTAGCGGGGGGAACGGGGAGCAGTGCCGACGGGAACGCCAGCAGCGCCATGGCCGCTGCCGGTGTTCCCTCCTTGGCACAGGAGGCGACTCCATCCACGTCCGCGGGCGGCACCGCAATCGGCGCAAGCGGCACGAGCGCGCAGGTGGTGGGCTCCGATGCGCGCGAGACGCAGCAGCAGGCGCGCGTACAAAGCAAGGACCTGGTCTACCAGACCGAGCATGCGCCTTTGTTCGAGCGGCGCCTGACCATCGACAGCGGTTTCGTCTACAGCTATTACGACCGGCGAGCGCTGTCGCTGTCAGGCTTTCTCGCGCTCGATGCGATCTTCCTCGGCACCATCAACCTGAACCAGACCAAGTCGCACACGCTCACCTACGACACCATCGCGCGCTACGGCCTGACCGACCGCCTGTCGATGGATTTCGACGTGCCGGTGACCTACCGCAGTACCAACTTCATCTCGGGCGGCGCGGGGGGCTCGGCCTCGAGCCTGTCGGACGCCACGCTCAGCACCACCGCGCTGGCCGACGTCAGCATGGGCGTGTACTACCAGTTCCTGCGCGAGAGCGGCGCGGCGCCGGACGTGGTGGGCAGCGTGCGCGTGCGCGCGCCAACCGGGCGCACACCGTTCGGCATCAAGCTGGTGTCGGCCGACCGGAACAACAACAACCTCAATATCGCCGACCAGTTGCCCACGGGCAACGGCGTGTGGGCGGTCACCGCCGGCCTGTCGGTGCTCAAGACCTACGACCCGGTGGTGCTGTTCGCCAATGCGAGCTACACCTACAACATCAAGCGCTCGGTGAGCGATATCTCGTCGGTGCAGGGCCAGGTCACGCCGGCCGACGTGAAGCTGGGCGACACCATCGGCTTCGGCGGCGGCCTGGCGCTCGCGCTCAACGACCGCACGTCGATGTCGCTGGCGTTCAATGCGGCCTTCTCGGGCAGCACGCAGGTCACCACGTCGGGCGTGACGCAGACCGTGATCGGCAGCCGCGCCAATGTGGCGACGATGACGTTCGGCTTCAACCACGTCATCACCAAGGGCCTGTCGGTCAGCACCGCGTTCGGCATCGGCCTGACGCCGGACGCGCCGAACTACACGGTGTCGCTGCGCTTTCCCTATACGTTCTAGGGGGTGCCGGGGAGCGGATAAGAAAAGCGGGCCGCAGCCCGCTTTTTTCAATGCCGCCTGACGAGCGCTATTCGCCTGCTCCCGGGCGCGCCTCGATGCGGATATTGTGCTTGTGCATCAGCCGGTAGAGCGTGACCCGCGACACGTTGAGCTCGCGCGCGGCCGGTACCACGTGGAAGCCGTGACTGGCCATCACGGTGCGGATCGCCTCGCGCTCGGCTTCCTCGCGGATGGCATCCAGCGTCTTGCGCGGGGCATCCGTGCCGCCGTGCAGCTGCAGGTCTTCCGCGGTGATCTTGCGGTTGTCCGTCATCACGATGGCGCGTCGCACCCGGTTGATCAGCTCGCGCACATTGCCCGGCCATTCGTACTGCATCATCGCCTGCGTGGAACATGGCGAGAAGCCACGGATACGCCGGTGCGCCTCGTGTCCATGCTCGGCGAGCACGGCGTTGGCCAGCAGCAGGATGTCCTCGCCGCGCTCGCGCAGGGGCGGGATCGACAAGGTCAGCACGCATAGCCGGTGGAACAGGTCGGAACGGAAGCGTCCGTCCGACTGCGCGGCGACCAGGTCCACGTGCGTGGCCGAGATGATGCGCAGGTCCAACGGAATCGACTGGTGGCCCCCGAGCCGGGTGATGGTGCCTTGCTGAAGGAAGCGCAGCAGGGCAACCTGGCTTTCCAGCGGGAGGTCGCCGATCTCATCGAGAAACAGCGTGCCGCCCTGGGCCTGCTCGATCCAGCCGATCTTGCGCTGGTTGGCGCCAGTGAAGGCGCCTTTCTCGTAGCCGAACAGCTCGGATTGCACGAGGTGCGGCGGGATCGCGCCGCAGTTGATCGCCACGAACGGGCCCTTGCGCCGGCTCGACGCCTCGTGCACGGCTTGCGCGGCGAGCTCCTTGCCGGTGCCCGATTCGCCCGAGATAAAGACGGGCGCCTCGTTGTGCGCCACCTTGGCCAGCGAGCGGAACATGGCGCGCATGGCCGCGCACTCGCCGATCATCGGGCCGTGGCCGATCAGTTCGTGGCTGCGCGCGCCGTGCAGGCAGGCCATGCCGTGGGCGTGCTTGAGGGTGTAAAGCAGTTCGCTGAACGAGAACGGCGTGCGCACATAATCGACGCAGTAATCGCGGATCAGCCGGCGCACGCGCTCGTCTTCGAGCATGCGCGACGAGGTGATCGCCACCCACATCACGTGCAGGTACTGCAGGCTTTGCTCGAGCTGCGCCAGCTCGGCATCGCTGTACTCGTTCTCGAGGTCGAGCACGCCTGCCATCGGCGCGCTGCCTCGTACCACGCGGCTCAGGTCGCGGATCTGCTGGATATGGCGAATCTCCCAGCCAGACCCGAACTGGGCCGGATCGAATCCATAGGGTTCGTGGCGCGACACGACCAGCACCTGTGCGGTGCGTGTCGCCACCTTGCACAGTCGGTCCATAGCGTTCTCCCTGCCGTTGAGCATCTTGATGATTCCGGCTTGCACCGCGGCCTCGCTTCGATGCGGGCCATGGGTGCGGTCGAGCTGAGCCGGTTGGGGGGCTTCCCCCATGCGCAACGTCGGCATTACGGCTTGGACAGACTGCGGGACTGCTCACCGAGAATGGCGGCATGCTCGCCACCGGCCTGGAGCTGATCGCGGATGCGTCGGCGCACCAGGTCTTTCTCGCGCAGCAATTCGCTGCGGGGCGCGTCGGGAGACTGGCCGGAGTATCGGTAGTAGAGCGTCTTGTAGGTGAGCTGGCTGAGAATCCATTCCTGCAGCAGGCTGCGCTGGCGCGAAAGTTCACCTTCGAGCGAGCGCTGGCGTTGCAGCAGTTGTTCGATCGCTGCGCGAGCATGTGCCGGCAGCATGCGGTCCTGGCTCAGGAAGTCTTCGACGACGCTGGCGGCCGGATTGGCGTCTCCGGTGCTACGGTGTCGGCGTGGCGTCTCGGCTGCGGCTTCTCCCAAAGCCGTCCAGGCGCGATGAATGGAAAGGCTGGCGGACTCGCTGATGGTTCCCATGGCGGGTCGCCGGATTTCTCCTGCATTCATGATGTGATCCCCGTTGAACAACACCCCCGGCACTACACGTTCGCGATTACCACTTATCGTTGATGTTCTTATTTGCTTTCTTGTGGGGCGGGCGTGTATCCGCGCGCTCCCTTCCGTGGTGGCGAAGCCATCTGGACGATGGTCTGGTCGGTCAGTCCTTGGCCGTTCTGCGGGCGTGGGACTTTTGTTTCCGTCGTTATGTCTGGTGTTGCTTTGCGCCAGCCGGCGCAAACTCCGGAACGCCGGAGTCAAGAAGGGGCGCCCTCGAAGCGCCCCGCAATTTGCCACGCCTCTAGTTCAGTGCATTTAGGTCAGTTTGTCCAGCCCTCAGTATGGGGGCTCAACCCAATATCATCCTTTAGTATGAGCACCTTGCTACACACGACTTGGCATTGCAGGTAATTATCCACTTACATCGTACGCAGAAACGGGTACGCGCTTCCGTTTCCTGACGAACACGGGCGGGGTTGGCCAGGCCCGCAGAAACGGGTACGGTCGCCGCGCCCGGGGCCACGGCGGCACGCGCGCGAAGCGACGCAGAAACGGGTACGCACGGGCTCGTGCGCGGAGCGCCGTGCCCGCGGCTGGCGGGCACGGCAGCCACGGGATCAGTGGCCGGGAAGGTAGTAGAACTTGAAGACGAACACGGCCGCGATGATCCATACCATGACCGGAACGCGCCTGGCCTGGCCCGTCAGCAGCTTGAGCCCGGCATAGGTGATGAAGCCAAACGCCACGCCGTTGGCAACGGAGTAGGTAAAGGGCATGCCCAGCGCGGTCAGCACGGCCGGCACGACTTCGGTGGCGTCGGTCCAGTCGAGATCCACCAGCTCGCGCAGCATCAGGCAGGAGACATAAAGCAGCGCGGGCGCGGTCGCGTAGCCGGGCACGGTGCCGGCGAGCGGCGCGATGAACAGGCAGGCGAGGAACAGCACCGCCACGGTCACCGCCGTCAGTCCGGTGCGGCCGCCGGCCTGGACGCCCGAGGCGCTCTCGATATAGGCCGTGGTGGACGAGGTGCCCAGGAACGAGCCGGCCATGATGGCCGTGCTGTCGGCCATCAGCGCCTTGTTCAGACGGTCCATCTTGCCGGCCTTGAGCAGGCCGGCGCGATTGGCCACGCCCATCAGTGTCCCGGTGGCATCGAACAGCTCGACCAGGAAGAACACCAATACCACGTTGATGATGCCGATCGAGAGCGCGGCGGGAATATCCAGCTTGAGCAGGGTCGGGGCGATGGAAGGCGGCGCGGAAAATACGCCATGGAAGGTGTTGTCGCCCGCCACGAAGCTGAGGATGGTCGTCAGCAGGATACCGATCAGGATGGCGCCTTTGACCTTGAGGTGATCGAGCGCGACGATGGCGAAGAAGCCGACGATGGCCAGGATGGCGGGAGTCTGGTGAAGATCTCCGATGGTGACCAGGGTGGCGGGGCTGGCCGTGACGATGCCGGCGTTCTTCAGCGCCACGATGGCAAGGAAGAGCCCGATGCCCGCGGTAATGGCGATGCGGATCGAATGCGGGATGCCGTTGACGATCAGCTCGCGCACACGGAACAGGGTCACCAGCAGGAACAGACAGCCGGAGATGAATACCGCGCCAAGCGCGGCCTCCCACGGAAAACCCATGCCCTTGACCACGGTGTAGGCAAAGTAGGCATTCAGCCCCATCCCCGGCGCCATGGCGATCGGATAGTTGGCGTAGAAGCCCATGATCAGGGTGCCGATCGCCGCCGCCACGCAGGTGGCCACGAACACCGCGTCCTTCGGCATGCCGGCGTCACTGAGGATGCTCGGGTTGACGAAGATGATATAGGCCATCGTCAGGAAGGTCGTCAGGCCGGCAAGCAACTCGGTGCGCACGTCGGTCTGATGCTCGCTCAGCTTGAACACGCGCTCGACGAGCGAAGGGCCGGCAGACGCCGCCGGGGGATTGCGCAAGGGATCCTGCGTTGGCATGGAGGTTCCTCTTATTCTGTTGTGATGCGTATGTTTCAAAGGGGTTCGCGCCCCGGCGGGCCCAGCCCGGGCCGGGCGTAATGTCTTACAGATTCTCCCCTGCGGCAGAGCCGGTGGAGAATGTGTGGCATACGAAATATGTGATGATCCCGCGATGCTTGGCGGTGGATCCGGACAGACATCCAGAATCACCCTACCTTGACGCTGGCGCTAATCCACCGTATAAACCCCGCTAGATTCAAGCGACGAGGCAACAGCACATTCGTTAGCCACCGTCATGGTACTTCCGTTGTCCATGGTGTCCTTTCCTTG
>NZ_JBFTND010000181.1:0-23807 GCF_056397305.1 Cupriavidus sp. 05N40 | reverse complement strand
AACACGCGCAGCGCATGCGCGCACTGCGGGTCATCCGCCGCACTACCGCTGCGGTGTCGCTCCTGCTATTGCGGGCAGCCTTATCGAATCCTCTTCGCCTAGCACGCTCCTTTGATGACAGCGAGCTTGCCGCCACGGGCTACCGTCTCAGCCTTAATCGTCGGCGCTACCCACTGATCTCCCGTTCATCGGTCGCCGTCTGTCGTTGCTTTTCGTAGTCGCGACGCCCCTTCGGCCAACTGCCGTTTGTGAGCAGATCACCGCAAAGCCTTGTTTTTCTTGATACTATGATTTTCATAGCTACACTAAGACGTACCGATGTGTGAGACGTCACGCACCGTCAATCTTAAGCAGCAGGCGCCACTGCGAGAAGCGACTTTTTACTCAATGACCTCAAGGAAATCGATCATGACTAGCAACATCGCCAAGCGCTTCGTACTCACTATCGCCCTGGTTACCGCCGCTGCCGGGGCGCAGGCAGCCGGACTGTCCCATCACGGCGCGGGTGGCCCGTACACCGACAGCGCCCGTTCGGTGCAGGAACCACGCAGTCCGTACACCGACGGTGCGCATGTGGAGTCCCACTGAGAGGTAGGCAGGCGTATCCGATGAAGACGTGCCGCCGCACGAGTTCGATCCTGAAATCGTGGCATGTCGTGCGGTCGCTTTGCCGGCTCTGACTGTCGAACCGGCCGCGCTCAACCTGTTTCCCAAGGAAGGACCCCGCAATGTTCAGTCATGTAGTGGTCGGCACCAACGACCTGGAAAGAGCCAGGAAATTCTACGACGCCGTTCTGGGCACGCTCGGCTATGGCGAGGGCCTGCTCCGAGCTATCGGCGACTATGCCTATCTCTCCGACAAGGGCTTGTTGATAGTGACCCGGCCACTTGATGGTCAGCCGGCCACCCCCGCCAATGGCGGCACGATTGGCTTCACCTGCCAGTCGATGGACCAGGTGGATGCCCTGCATGCCGCCGCGGTCGCCAACGGCGGCAGATCCGTCGAGGATCCGCCTGGTGTACGCAACACGGAAGCGGGCCCGCTGTATCTCGCCTATGTGCGTGATCCGGATGGCAACAAGCTCTGCGCTCTGTATCGCATTCCTGCCTGACACAGCCGACAGCGACGAAGGCTCGTTCGAACGGCCCTGGCCACGGGGCATCCAGCGGCTTTGCCGCAAGTCCTCCACGAAGCGAGGGCGGAACCATTCCCGATATCGCGTCAATCGATAAACGGCCAGTCAATCAATTTACAAGCTGTGTACTCGGTGGAGTAACACCACTGACGACCACGACGCCCCAATCCTTCCACTTGCCGAGAAATTTGATATGCAAGATAAGCCCAATTTCAATCGCCGTCGCTTTTCCGCAGCCGCGGCGGCAAGCGTTACCGCGGGATCGCTCGGAATTTTCAATCTCTCACAGCATGCAAATGCCATGACTACAGGTGCCCCACTTCAGGGCAGTGACGGGGTTGCCGTGCATCCGTTTCATGTGAATTTTCCGGAATCAAAGCTCGTCGAATTGCGTCGACGCATCAGGGAAACAAATTGGCCTGAGCGGGAAACTGTTTCGGATGAATCCCAAGGTGTGCAGCTCGCGACGATTCAGGCACTCGCGCGCTATTGGGCGACCGGTTACGACTGGCGCAAGGTCGAGGCGAAGCTGAATGCTCTGCCGCAGTTCATAACCGAAATCGACGGGTTGAACATTCACTTCATCCACGTTCGTTCGAAGCATGACAATGCCTTGCCGCTGATCATCAACCACGGATGGCCCGGCTCGATCATCGAGCAACTGAAGATCATCGATCCATTGACCAATCCCACAGCCCACGGTGCGAGCGCATCGGACGCTTTCCACGTGGTGATTCCGTCAATGCCCGGCTATGGATTTTCAGGCAAGCCGACGAGCACCGGCTGGGGTCCCGAGCGCATGGCCAAGGCATGGGCAGTCTTGATGAAGCGCCTCGGCTACACCCGCTATGTCGCCCAGGGCGGCGACTGGGGTGCATTTGTCGTCGATCAAATGGGATTGCAGGCTCCTCAGGGACTGCTTGGCATCCACACCAATATGCCCGCGACGGTTCCAGCCGACATCGACAAGGTGCTCCAGATCGGCGGCCCGGCGCCAGCCGGCCTGTCAGCGGAGGAGAAACGCGCCTTCGAGCAGCTCGACCTGACGTTCAAGGAAGTGAACTACGCCCGGCTGATGGGCTCGCGTCCGCAAACGCTCTACGGCATTGCCGATTCACCTGTCGGCCTCGCCGCGTGGCTCCTCGACCATAACGATGCCGATGGTCAACCGGCTGCGGCAGTCGCCTCGGCTCTGCAGCGGACCAGCAGCGCTACAGGCGAACTGACGCGCGACGAAATCCTCGACAACATCACGCTGTACTGGCTGACGAATACTGGTGTTTCGGCATCTCGTCTCTACTGGGAATACAAGGGCGGCTTCTTTAATGCCAAAGGCGTCAAGATCCCGGTGGCCGTGAGCGTGTTCCCCGGCGAGCAATATCAGGCGCCGCGGAGTTGGACGGGGCGGGCGTATCCCAATCTCGTCTATTACAACAAGGTCGACAAGGGCGGGCACTTTGCGGCCTGGGAGCAGCCGATGCTTTTTTCCGAAGAGCTTCGCGCGGGCTTCAAGCCAGTTCGCGTAGAGACGATGCGCCCGCATGACAATTGACCTGTTCAAGCTCACGGGCCGCAAGCCAATGAGCATATAAGCCTTCGTGAGGCTGCACACATCTGACTTGACTCGCAAGGCAACACACAGTTTAAGGCTGGAGACCGATCCCATGTCAAACAACGCTCCCATATCCTCATCGCGCCGGCACTTTGTCGGTACGGCCGTCGCAGCGACCGCCGCCGGCTCGCTGAGCCCGCTCGGCTTCGCAGGCACAAGCCTGGCATTCGGCAAGATCACGGAGCCTGCGATCGGCGACAAGACCGCGATTCGCCCGTTCCGCGTTCACGTCCCCGAATCGCAGCTCGTCGACATGCGGCGGCGCATCAAGGCCACGCGCTGGCCGGACCGTGAGACCGTGCCCGACGAATCGCAGGGCATTCAGCTCGCAACCATCCAAGGGCTCGCTCAATACTGGGCGACCGGCTATGACTGGCGCAAATGCGAAGCGCGACTGAATTCGTATCCGCAGTTCATGACCGAGATCGACGGGCTCGATATCCATTTCATCCATGTACGGTCGAAGCACGAAAACGCGATGCCGTTGATCGTGACGCACGGCTGGCCTGGATCAGTCATCGAACAGTTCAAGATCATTGATCCGCTCGTCAATCCGACCGCGTACGGCGCTCCGGCTTCAGATGCGTTCCATCTCGTGATTCCGTCCTTGCCTGGCTACGGATTCTCTGCCAGGCCCACCACGACTGGCTGGGGGCCGGAGCGCACCGCGCGCGCGTGGGTCGTGCTTATGAAGCGCCTTGGCTACGACAAATTTGCTTCGCAAGGCGGCGATCTCGGCGGCGTTCTGACCAACATCATGGCCATGCAGGCGCCACCTGAACTGATCGGCATACACGTGAACTTCCCTGCGTCCGTGCCGGCGGACATTCTCAAGTCGCTTGTCGCGGGCGATCCGACGCCCGCTGGCTTGTCGGATGAGGAAAAGCATGGGTATGAGCAATTGAGCGCAAACTTCAAGAGAAAGCGCGGATATGCACTCGAAATGGGTACGCGCCCGCAAACGCTATATGGACTCGCCGACTCGCCCGTCGCGCTGGCTTCCTGGCTCCTCGACCATGGCGACGGTTACGGCCAGCCCGCCGCGGCGTTGAGCGCGGCCGTGCTCGGTCATCCCGTCAACGGCCATTCCGCCGGCGCGCTGACGCGAGACGACCTGCTTGACGACATCACGCTATATTGGCTGACCAATACTGGCATCTCGGCAGCGCGTTTCTACTGGGAATCGCACTCGAACTTCTTCCTTGCAGCCGACGTCAACGTGCCGGCTGCCGTCAGCGCGTTTCCGGGGGAAAATTACCAGGCGCCGAGGAGCTGGACCGAAAAGGCCTATCACAACCTGATCTACTTCAATAAACCTGAAACAGGTGGGCACTTTGCGGCGTGGGAAGAACCGATGATTTTCGCGAGTGAAGTGCGCGCAGGATTAAGGCCCTTGCGGACATAAAGCGCGAAACGCTCCGATGCGCATGTATCGGAGCGCATGTCTTCTACGACAATGCGTGGAGCGCGGAATAGGCCCGCGGCATTCGGTAATCTACAGGCGGCTCCATACTGAACATCAACGACGGGTGAGAGGCCGCTATTTGTTCGAGGCAGACGCTTGAATGTCCGGTCCGGCGCTCAGACGAATGACGCCCGATGGCCGACAAGCGCCTGATCGACCCCGAGATCCGCGACGCCAGTGTCAGTCGGCAAGAGCTGCCCTTCGGCCTGGGGCAGCCTCTACGACTGCGTCTAATGCTCAAGCAGTCATTCGAAGGGGCAAGTGGGCCGCAGGCTCATGGGCGCCATGCACCGAAATCACCACAGCCCAACGCGCGCTCCGCTTGAACTGCGTGCCCCCTGTCATGGACAACGCTGCGAACTTCGCAAGAGCGCACAAATCCGCATAAGGCGGTCGAGGCGTCGCTTGCGCGATTCATCAAGGCTTCGACCAGCCCGACATCGTCCGGGCGTGCGCGTTACTGGCCGAAATGACGCCTGGCAGGAATGGGTTATGCGGGATCTGCTGGGGGCGCTAGGGGATTGCGCGGCGCGGCACCGGAAGACGGTCGACGCGTGGCAAGGCCCGCGACGATTGCTTAAGCCGTGAGAATATTGACTAGATGCTCCATTTTGCCTTCTGCTTGTGCAAACGCCTCAGCTTCCTCCGTGATCGATCTTCCCGCTCGAAAGACCGTCTGAACAATGCCAGCGAGTGTGTGGTGTTTCACCAGGACGAATCCCTGATGCTTCCCAGAGGACAGGAGCTGCGTATAGGCTTTTAAATCGTGATACCCCACGCGTTTCTGGCTCTCCATTGCGCCCCCGTTTCGACGAGGAGGAATCGTAACGTTGGGGCAGTGCTCAGTGCGGCCTTGGACTGCCGCCAATGCGAGCGGAGAGGTATTGCCTATAGGCGTATTCAACGTCAGCAACGATCTGACGCAGGACCAGCGCATCGATCGTCGCGTTGATGATATCTACCGGCTGGTCCATCGTTTCGGCGGCGTCGCGCGCAGCGCGGATAGTAACCTCGTTGGCAGCGGTGCCGAGGTAGGCCTGGATGCCAAGGAATTCTCGCACGGCCCTGTAGTGCCGGAACAAGGTCGGCGACACCTTCCGGTCGTAGCCAAACTTCGTACCTAGGCTCAGGCCGGCACTGATGCGCACCAACTCCGTCACGCTGGCAGGAATAGTGTCAAGGTCCGGGAAGTGGTGTAACTGCTGAAAGACCTTCAGGAGCACCAGCAGACCAAGTCGGGATTCTTGCCCGCGTGTGGACCGGGTTGCCCAGTCCAGCTCTTCCGCGCTTGGTGTGTAACAGGCCCGCAATTCCTTGAGGGAAAAGACCTTCGGGAAACGCGGGTAGGCGGTACGCTCGACGGTGGCCATACAGGATCTCGACAATCGCTGAAAGGCCGGCCAGCCTAGCTGGGTCAGGTGACAGTTTGCTGCTTATTTCCACAAGTAATTAGTATCGCTTCTTATATAACCAGAAGGATTATGATAGCGGCTTGGGCGTATCTTGGTCAGGGGCCGCTACCACGATCATGACCGGTAATACTACCCAGATCGTGATCGACCTGGTCGATTTGTCGTCGGCCGGGCCTGAGCAGGCAGGCGCGATCCACGTGCGCTTGCGCAAGATGTTGCCCGCTGTGGCGGGCTTTGCCGCCGGTGCGGTGCTGGGCGCGCTGGCGTTCGCTGCCGTCAGCTTCTGCTGTGTCCTGCTGCCGGTACTGCTGCTGGCGGCGCTATGCCGCCAGCGGTGGCAGGCCAGGCTGGTGCTGGCGTGAAAACCTGCGAGGCGGCGCGTTCAACCATGACGCGACCCTCGCCCCCTGATCAAGACTGACGGGCCAGCCTGCTAGAACTTGTGACGGATGCCAAGCACCGCACCGAACTGGTTTTCCGAGCCGGAAACCGTGCCGAAGCCGGTCCCCTGAATGGAGCCGGTGCCACCTGCGGTCAGGCCTAAATTCGAGCCATCCTTGTTCTTGGTGTAACCGAGGTTCAAGTAGGCATCGGTACGCTTGGACAGCGCGTAGTCAGCCGATGCCACGAAGCTCCACGGATCCGCCTTGGTGCCCCGGAAGTCCTGGAAGTAGGCAACGCCGGTCAGGGACAATGCCGGGATCAGCTGATAGCGCAGACCCAGCCAGTACAGATTAGAGACGTTGTTAGCGCCGAGATTACCCGGGAGCGTGGCGCCACCGAGCGCCTTGGCCCAACGATATCCGGCGTAGGCCTTGGCGGGGCCGATGGAGTACGAGCCGGCCAGGCCGGCGCGGCGGATTTCGGCCTCCGTCAGGGGACCGGTCGCGGCCGCGCCGGGATTGGTTGAGTCGTAGATGGCGCCGACAGCGAACGGACCCGCAGCGTAGGTCAGGCTGGCACTGTACTCGCGCCCGATCCTCGGGCTGCCAGGGACTTCACCAGAGGCGCCGGCGCCGGTGTTCGCGCCAAAGCTGTACAGCGCCTTGGCGGACAGGCCACTGAAGGTGCCGATGTACTTGACCGAGTTATCGGCACGGCTGCCGAAAGCGGCGTCCTGCCCCAGGATCGAGTAGTTGGTGCTGACGGCCATCGGGTCGAAGTCAACGTTGAAATCATGGAACGGCGTCTGATGCCGGCCCAGGGTCAGGGCGTTCCAATTGTTCTGCAGGCCAACATAGGCCTGGCGACCAAACAGGCGGCCTGCGAAGGATGACTTGCCGTCGTCCACCGTGAAGCCGTTTTCCAGCACGAAGACACCCTTCAGGCCACCTCCGAGGTCTTCCACGCCGCGCAGGCCCCAGCGGCTGCCTGCCAGGTTGCCGGAGGTCATGCGCGTCACGCCATGGTCGCCGCCGGGTTGGTGGTTTTGGTACTCGATGCCAACGTCAATCAGGCCATACAGTGTCACGCTGGACTGGGCATACGCACTACCGGCAGCCAAGACGGCGACGGTGGCTGCAAAGTGTTTCATCTCCATATCGCCTCTTTCCTTGTTAGCATATTGGGAAACCTCTCTACAGTGCTTGTCCTGGCGAAAACACTGCGCGCAGTGCCTTGGAATAATAGCCCGTTCCCGGCTGACATTGACGGATCTTGGGCGACTTCAGTGCATTCGCGCCAGGCCGTGAATTGAGCGGCGAGCTGTTTGCGATGGCGCATGACCGGCTACGGGGACATTCCGATGACGGTTGCTGCCATGAAGGCGGGAGCAGAACACTTTCTTTCCAAGCCGTTCCGTGAACAGGAACTGCTCGATGCCGTCACGGAGGCACTACAGAAGGAGGGCTCGCGACGTGAGCATTTGTGCCGACTGGCTGCAGCGCGCGACTGCTTTCGTTCCCTGACGCTGCGGGAGAGTGAGGTCATGGCGCATGCCACATCAGGTTTGACAAACAAGGAGATTGCCGCCGCCATGTGCATCAGCGTGGTGACTGTCAAAGTTCATCGATGCCAGGCAATGCGAAAAATGAGGGCTCGGAGTTTCGCTTATCTGGTGCTACTTGCGCAAACTCTCGGTCTCGTGCTGCTTCCCTCTAAGTCCGAAGCTGCTGAGCAGCCTGCTATCCGGCTGCGGCCTCGACAGCTTAGAACCGCAACCCGAGCGTAGGGACGGCATCGGGCGGCGTGCAGAGGACGAAGGTCATGTAAGGACTGCACGACACACTCACGATGGAGGAGTGTCCGTCTTGCGAGGACGCAACGCTTTTTCAATGCAGTGGATCATGTCCGTATCCTGGAAGGGCTTGTAAAGGACGCACGTCGCACCCAATGCCATGGCACGCTGATCGAATCCCTCATGCGCAAATGCAGTCATGAAAATGACAGGCATATCGAGATTGCGTGCGCGCAGGGCCTCTATCAAAGCGAAGCCGTCCATGCCGGGCATTTTCGCGTCTGTGATCACGCAGGACAGGCAAGGCAGCGAAGTGCACCGCAGTAGCTCTTGACCGCCTCCGAACAATTGCACGCCAAGATCGAGCGAACGCAGCAGCCCGCCCACGGCATTTCGGACAGCGACATCGTCGTCAACTATTGCGATCGTGGCGCGAGCTATCACACTGACTCCTTGTATACGCGTTGAGCGCTGGCAATGCTCTGCTGGAATAGTAACGCCAAACCGGTGCATACCCTATCATACGATGGTATTGCCGATTCCTCGGGTGCACGTCCCACGCTACGTTGCGATGAAGTCACGCTGGCCAGGAAAATCAGTCCCCCCGCGATAGTGAGCCGGCCAGCTATTCTGTCCGATTCATACCAAGGTATTACATACATGGTTGCTTCGAAATGGCACCGCATATTCAAAAGTCCTTGTGGGTGCGGGCGGCCCCGGGACCGTTTGATGATTGATGATTGATGGTAGATGGCGCTATTGGGATTGTCGATGCTGCTGTAGTAGCGGAGCAGCGTCGCGTCCTTAGCCTGCAGTCGGCCTGCTTGCCCGCAGTGACGCGTTATCTTGCTGAAATCGTCGAAGGCACGAGACTTGGCTTGGTGCCGCCAGCCGCTCGATCGCAGACCGCGGCAAGTGCCAGTCTTGCTGGTACCGACTCAAGTTCCCGCTGCCCTCCGGAGCAGGACAGCGGTGAATCGGTCAGCTTACTTTAGGCAGTTCACTGCACGCCGGATTCCTTCACCATAGGTCGGATCGGCCTTGGTGAAATTCTCAATCTGCACGCGCACGATCTCCTCGGGCACGCCCTGCATCGCCACCGCGATGTTCGCGAACAGCCGCTGCCTCTGGCCGTCGTCGAACACCTGCTTTGATTGCGTCGTCGTTGCGTCCGCTGGTCTGATAGTGCTGGTGGATTTCATAGGCGAGCGTCAGGTTCAGGTTGCCGTGGTCATAGGCGGTGGCAAAGGAATACAGCGCCGGATTGCGCGGCACCGTTGTTTTCTCTTCCGGCAATCCCCAGGCGATGGCGCCGCTCAAGCCGTGCCACGTCGGCGACTGGTAGTACAACGAGTTCTTCTGCCGTCGATCAAATGAGCTGGTGTTCTGGACATTGTCGCTGGTAGAGGCAGCGCCATTGCCTATCAGCGCCATGTAACCCGCAGTGGTGGGGTAACGGGTCGTAGCTCTTGGTCGCACTTGTGTATGGTGTGTCCCAGTTGCCCATGAATAGGGTGCCGTACGGGCTCTGAAGGCCGAGCCGGGTATCTCGCGCGGCGATTTGCCCCGTGCCGTTGTCAATCGACAGGGCGCTTTCGATTTGCCAGATCGCCTTGATCCCGTTGGCCAACTGTTCCTCGCCCCGTAAGCCGAACACAGAGCGGTTATTCGTGAGCCGCGCCGTATTGCCCAATCTGGTGCCGTCGGTTGCGGTGGTCACGGTCACATACTCGATCGCCGTGTTCAGCCGGCCATAGATCGCGACGTTGTTGTCCGCCACGGCAGAGGTGCCGCGGCCGCGGCCAAAGACGCAGCCAGGGCCACGTGAATGCGCCGGGGCGCGATTGCGTTAGTGCGGCTGGCAGGTGCTTCGGGCTGCTTTCGGGAGCGGCTCATGCTGTTATTGGTTCCCTTCCTTGCTACGCGCGGGGAGGGATGCCGACGGTTCAACGGCCGTGTCCGCTTTGGGCGGTGTACCCGTAATCTTCGGGACGCATTCGCCGCGGAACCATGCAATGGTGACGGGCTCGCCGGCCAGCATGCGCTTGACCGGCGGCACAACCTGCTCGCCAATCAGCATGCCCAGCAGCCCGATCAAAGCAATTGCGGGCGGCGCAGGCGAGCGGACCTGCATCAGTGCATAGATAATGCCGACCAGGATGCCGGCGCCAAGGGAGATGAGATAGAGTTTCATATGTGACAAGGTTGGAGAGGGGGAAATCGGTGCGACGTCACGCCGGCGGCAAGCCCAGGCCGAGCAGGTGTCTCACGTGGGGCGGCTCGACGCCCACGTGGAAGCTGGCCAAGTCGCGCTGCASATCGGCATCGGCGTGCGGTACGCGCTCGTGCTGGCGCAGGTGCTCGGCCCACGACTCSACSAGGAACCACTCGGTCAGCAGTTCGGGGTTGGCCGGATCTTCCATCACGCCCCAGCTGAACGCGCCGTCACGCAAACGCTCTTCCGACAGCTTGTGCACCGCATGCAGAAACGCATCGCGGTTGGCGGGCGGGATGCAGTATTCGATCAGGATCATCACCGGACCACGGTCGTGCGCGATCTCGCCGGCCATCTCCGGTTCGGGCCAGTGACGTGCGGGACCGAGGTCTTCTTCGCCGCGCGGCAGCCGCATGCGGTGCAGGATCAGCGCGGTAACGACCAGCCCCGCCGCGGCGATCAGCAGCGCATGCGGTGTGCCCAGTGCCTGCGCCACAAAGCCCCAGACCAGGCTGCCACCTGCCAGCGCGCCGTTGAACACCATCTGGTAGACCGCCAGCGCGCGGCCGCGCACCCAGTTCGGCAGGATCGCCTGCGCCGCGCCGCCGAGCGTGGTCAGCGCCATGATCCACGCGGCGCCAAGCAGCAATAGCAGCGGCAATGCCAGCCATATGGGTGGTGCGCTCGACAGAGCCGCCATGACGACCGCCGTGACGATCGCGGACAATAGCACCATGCCATCTGCATCGAGCCGCTGCTGCAGCCTGGACATCGTCAGCGCGCCAAGGATCGCGCCAGCGCCCACTGCGCCCAGCAACACGCCATAGAGGCCGGCACCGCCATGCAGCAGCTGACGGGCTACCAGCGGCAACAACGCCCATACGCCGCTGCCGAAGGCAAAATGCACGGCAGCGCGCGCCAATACTACGTGCAGCTTGCTGTGCGCGCGTGTGAAGCGTAAGCCTGCTCGGAAAGCGCTGAAGAAGTGTTCGCGCAGCGGATCGCTTGGCTTTTCGGGACGCTTCCACCAGATCAGCGCAGCGATGACGAACACATAGCTGAGCAGGTCTGCGCTATACGTGGCAGCCGCGCCGAATGCCGCGAGCAGCAGACCCCCGGTAGCCGGTCCAATCGCACGGGCGACGTTCACGCCCAGCGAGTTCAGCGCCACGGCCTGTCGCAGCGTGCTCGGCGGCACGAGTTCGGGCACGATCGACTGCCACGTCGGCCCCATCATCGCCGCACCCACACCGCCGACGAACGCCAGCCCAATCAGGATTTCGATTGTCAGCGCCTGGCGCCACGCCAGCAGCATCAGCGTGCCACTGACCATGGCCAGTCCGATCTGGATCACGATCAGGAAGCGGCGCCGGTCGAGGATGTCGGAGAGCACACCGGCCGGAATCGCTAGCAGGAATACTGGCAGCGTGGCAGCCGCCTGGATCGTGGCGACCGCCGCCGGTGAAGTGGAAAGATCGGTTGCCAGCCATGCGCTGGCCACATCGCGCATGAAGCTGCCAATGTTACCGAGGATCGTGGCCACCCACAGTACCGCAAACGTGGGTTGGGCCAGCGGGGCAAACGTGCCCCCCGATGCAGGCCTGGCTGCCGAGGTGGCAGATTGCGTCATGGTTGTCTCCGCGTGCGAAGGTCATCCCACGCCACGAGCAGGAACCCACCCACCAGGCCCAGATGTTCGAAGAACGCGTTAGCCATCATGAACTACGCCTCGGGCGGTGCGCTCCAAAACCGGTTGGCCAGGAACGTGGCCATCAGCGTGAACGCCGCCAGCGCCAGTGCGCCTAGCCAGCGCCAGAAGCCGGTCAGGATCATTGCCGACGCACCAAGCTCCAGCGCAATCGTCGCCGCAGCCAGCGGCACGGCGGGCGACAGGCCGAAGCGCTGCATCTCTGTCACTGCGCTGGAGAAGTCAAACAGCTTGACCAGCCCGCCTTGCAGGTACGCCGCGCAAAGCAGCAGCAGGGCGATCCAGCGCACCCAGCGCGGCAGCAGGTGGGAGGAATTGCCGGCTGCCACCAGCGGAGAAGACGAGGAATGCATGGCGGGTCTCCGGTTTCAATACGGTACGGATTGCGAGATGCGTTAGCGGCCGGGAACGTTCAGAACGCCCAGCACGAGCAGCCCAGCGCCCCCCAGAAGCTGCTTTCGTCCGACGTCGGCACGCTCGATGTCCAGGCCTTGGCGTGAGCATGACCATGCACGCCGCACGAGCTGGCGCAGCCACAGGCGGTGTTCATCGCGAGCTGCTTTGCCTTGGCCGTCGGGCGCGGCTGGTACTGGCTGCCATGACGGGCCGGAGACCAGTCCGGCATCGCCGGCGGAATGTCCGGCGAGTGCTTGCCGAATTCGTTGTCGCCATAGACCACCTTGCCGCCCAGCACCGTCATCACAGACGTGATGTCCTGGATGTCGTCGCCCGGCACGGCGAAGTAGTCGGCCGACAGCACGGCCAGGTCGGCCAGCTGGCCCACCTTGATCTGGCCCTTCTTGCCCACTTCAGATGAGAACCAGGTGTTGGCCTCGGTCCACAGGCGCAGCGCCGTTTCGCGATCGAGCAGGTTGGCCTGTGGATACATCGACATGCCGCCGACGGTCTTGCCCGTGGTCAGCCAGTACAGCGAGACCCACGGGTTGTACGAGGCCACGCGTGTGGCGTCGGTGCCGGCGCCGACTTTCACGCCTCTTTCCAGCATCTTCTTGACCGGCGGCGTGGCTTCGGCAGCGCGTGCGCCATAGCGCTCGACAAAGTACTCGCCCTGGTAGGCCATGCGGTGCTGCACCGCGATGCCGCCACCGAGCGCGGCGATGCGGTCGATATTGCGGTCGGAAATCGTCTCGGCGTGGTCGAAGAACCAGTTCAGGCCGTTGAACGGGATGTCTTTGGCTACCTTCTCATAGACATCCAGCGCACGGGAGATGGTCTGGTCGTAGGTGGCATGCAGCCGCCACGGCCAGCGCTTCTCCGCCAGCAGGCGGATCACCGGCTCCAGATCGGCTTCCATCGACGGCGCCATGTCGGGGCGCTCGACGCGGAAGTCCTCGAAGTCCGCCGCCGTGTAGACCAGCATTTCACMGGCGCCGTTGTGGCGATAGAGGTCATCGCCCTGGCCGGGCTGCACCGTCGACGTCCACGTCTTGAAGTCGCTGAGTTCTTCCTTCGGCTTYTGCGTGAACAGGTTGTACGCCAGCCGCACCGTGAGCTGCCCGTCCTTGTGCAGCTCCTCGATGATGTTGTAGTCCTCGGGGTAGTTCTGGTAGCCGCCGCCGGCGTCGATCACGCCGGTCACGCCCAGGCGGTTCACCTCTCGCATGAAGTGGCGCGTGGAGTTCTTCTGGTATTCGGGCGGCAGCTTCGGCCCCTTGGCGAGCGTCGCATACAGAATCGTCGCGTTCGGCTTGGCCAGCAGCAGGCCGGTGGGATTGCCAGCCTTGTCGTGCACGATCTCGCCGCCCGGCGGATTTGGCGTGTCCTTGGTATAGCCCACCGCGCGCAGCGCCGCGCCGTTCAGGATCGCGCGGTCATACAGGTGCAGGATGAACACCGGCGTGTCGGGCGCTACCGCGTTCAGTTCCTCGATGGTCGGCAGGCGCTTTTCTGCGAACTGGTGCTCGGTAAAGCCGCCCACCACGCGCACCCATTGCGGGGCGGGCGTGCGGGCGACCTGGTCCCTGAGCATGCGCATGGCGTCCGCCAGCGAGCGCACGCCGTCCCAACGCAGCTCCATGTTGTAGTTCAGGCCGCCGCGGATGATGTGCATGTGGCTGTCGATCAGCCCGGGGATGGCCCGCCGGCCGTTTAGGTCGACAACCTTCGTCTGCGCSCCGGCCAGTTTCATGATGTCCTGTCGCGTGCCGACGCCGACGAAGCGGCCATCGCGCATGGCCACGGCGTCGGCCTGCGGGTTGGTACGGTCGAGCGTGGCGAACTTGCCGTTGACGAGGATGAGGTCGGGAGTCGGGGTCGGTGACATGGCGAGTAGCTCCGAAGAGGCTGCCGSACCGAGGGCGGCAGCCGAGGCGATGAAGTGCCGGCGGGTAATGGACATCTCGGCTTATGCGTTCAGGAAGGCCAGCAGGTCAGCATTGACCTGGTCGGCGTTGATCACGCACATGCCGTGCGACGCACCCGGATATACCTTGAGCGTGGCGTTCTTGACGATCTTGGCCGACAGGCGGCCCGAATTGCCGATAGGTACGATCTGGTCGTCGTCACCGTGCAGGATCAGCGTCGGCACGGTGATTTTCTTCAGGTCCTCGGTGTAGTCCACTTCCGAGAACTCCTTGATGCAGGCGTACTGGCCCAGGAGGCCACCGGCCATGCCCTGCGCCCAGAACGCATCGATGGTGCCTTGCGAAACCTTGGCGCCGGGCCGGTTGAAACCGAAGAACGGCACGGCCAGGTCCTTGTAGAATTGCGAGYGGTTTTCCGCCACGCCCTTGCGGATGCCGTCGAACACCTCCATCGGCAGGCCGTTCGGATTGGCCGCGGTCTTGAGCATGATAGGCGGCACCGCGCCGATCAGCACCGCCTTGGCCACGCGCTTCGTGCCATGACGGCCGATGTAGTGCGCCACCTCGCCGCCGCCGGTGGAGTGACCGACCAGCGTTGCGCCCTTGATGTCGAGGGCGTCCAGCAGCGCGGCCAGGTCGTCGGCGTAGGTGTCCATGTCATTGCCCTGCGCGGGCTGGTCCGAACGGCCATGGCCGCGCCGGTCATGGGCGATCACCCGAAAGCCCTTCTGCACGAGGAACAGCATCTGGGCGTCCCAGGCGTCGGCATGGAGCGGCCAGCCGTGGGAGAACACCACCGGGCGGCCCGTGCCCCAGTCCTTGTAGAAGATGCGCGTGCCGTCTTTGGTCGTGACGTAGTGGTCCTGCTTTGTGGCGCGGCTGCTGGCTGGCGCGGCTTCCGCGGCCGTGGGCGTTAGTGCGACAATCGAAGCCACTGATGCGGCCGCGGCGCCAACGGTGCTGCCTACCAGCAGTTGCCGGCGCGATGCATCGATGTTGTGACCTGGGTCCTGGGTGTGTTCTTTTTGCATGATCAGGGCTAGCCGAAAGTTGGCACGAAATCCTGGATGAATGAGATCGCTGGTTGCATCGGCCTATGCGCGGAAATCGTGCGTAGGCCGATGACTGTCTTTTTCTTGATCAGCTGTTTAGCGTGCGGGCACCGGGGCGATGGCTTCATGCGCCGTGGCCGTGCGCTGGGCGGCCTTGTGGACCATCGTGTACGCGTAGTCGACACCCATGCCGTAGCGCGCACCTTCTGGTCGTCCCACGAGTTCATMGAGGTGCGCTCCAGCGTYTYCTKGYCMGGRAACACGTCRAGCAGYTCSGGRTAGGTGWAGCCSGAGAACGAMTCGCTYTCGACGGTGGTGATCGTCGTCGGGATATTGAAGATCTTGGCCGCCTTGGCCAGGCCGACGACGTTGTTCTTCATCGCCTGGCGGTCCATCGACTGGACGCCGAAAGCCATCTGCGGTTGATGGTCGATGAAGATCAGCTGGCTGTTCTGCGGGGTGAGGACTTCAAGCTTGGGATTGGACATTGCGTGCTCCTGTTGGGGGCGAGAGTAGGGCTGCCGCGGCACCAGCCGCCGCGACAGAGCCGCGTCGGGGCGGCTAGGCATAAGGGCCGCGACTGGCGTTTGTATCCGGATCGCAACCTGACGCAAGAATAGTCGGCGCTGTCGGCCATGGCCATTGTCGATTCGTATTAGTCGTGCGCGCCTTGGTTTCATCGCGACACCGCTAGGCCRTGCCACAGCAAACGGGAATAGCTTCCCCGGCCCTTGCGGCGTGAGGAGACATAGGGCTGTGTGCGACTCTGATGTGTTGCACCCTGCATACTGGCTGGCTGGCTGGGGCTGGCTCCGAGAGCCACGCCGAACTAACCCCATGGTATAAGTATTCAGGATCTCGGCAATGTGATGTAATACAAAGTTTTGCGGGGATCATGCCAAATTGGCGTGAGTGGGCCTGCCCAGACCCGCGCACCGATGAGTGCACTGGAGATTGACTGTGACAATCAACAGCTTCGTAACCGCGGACACCAGTGCGAGTGATGAAGCGATGGTGCTAATCGTTGATGACGACGCGATGCTTCGCGGCGCGTTGGAGAACCTCTTCCGATCAGTCGGGATGCGCGTCGCACTGTTCGCATCCGCTGCCGAACTGCTAGCATTCGAGTTCCCGGACGCGCCCACTTGCCTTCTGCTCGATGTCAGGCTCCGCGGGCAGAGTGGCCTGGACCTACAGACTCGGCTGTCCCAAATGGGCATCCAAGTCCCAATCATTTTTATGACTGGTTACGGCGACATCCCCATGACCGTTGCCGCTATGAAGGCTGGTGCTGAGGATTTTTTGGCGAAGCCATTCCGCGAGCAGGTCCTGCTCGATGCCGTGGCGGCCGCCTTGCAAAAGGATCAGCATCGCCGCCATGGCATGCGTAAGCTGGATGAACTGCGAGCCAGCTACCAGGGCCTGACGCCGCGTGAGGCCGAGGTCATGCGCATGGTGGTGACCGGTCTGCTGAACAAGCAGATCGCCAGCGAGCTAAGTATCAGCGAGGTCACCGTGAAAATTCATCGCGGCCAGGCCATGCGCAAGATGAAGGCGCGCACCTTTGCCGAGCTTGTATTGATGGCACAGCAGCTCGGCATTTGCGAGTCGCTGCTTTGAGTCCCTGTAGCCGCCCGCCGTCGGCGGGCGGCATCTAGTCTTGAGGCGGCAGGGTGAACTGAAACACGGCCCCGCAAGGCGCGTTGGGGCTGGCCCACAGCCGCCCTCCATGTGCCTCGACGATCAACCGGCAGATCGCCAGGCCCATGCCCAGACCTTCGGCCTTGGTAGTAAAGAACGTCTGGAAAACCCGCTCCGGATCTTCCGGCTCCAGTCCGATGCCAGCATCCTGAACGGCAACCAGCACAGCGCCGGATGCGTCGAGGCTTGACCGAATCAGCAATTCCCGCGGCCGCTCTGCCACCTCTTTCATTGCCTCGATGCTATTCATCATCAGGTTCAGGAGCACCTGCTGCAACTGCACCCGGTCACCCACAACCGGCGGCAGGTCCGGCGCCAGCTCCGTCCGGAGCAGGACTTGATGGCGGCTTACCTCTCCCCGGATGAGGCCAATCGTGTCTTCGATAAGGGTGTTCATGTCAAGGTGCACCGTGACGGCGGCCGTCTTCTTAAGCAGCGCACGCATTCCTCCAATCACTGCGCCAGCCCGATGGCCATCCTGAACGACGCGCCCCAACGTCTCTCGCACCTCGGCGAGATCGGGCGGCTGGCGAGCGAGCCAGCGCAGGGCCGCATTGGCGTTGGCGACGATGGCGGTCAACGGCTGGTTGACCTCGTGAGCGATCGAGGCGGTCAGCGCGTTCAACGTCGTCACGCGGGTAACGTGTGCCAGTTCGGCCTGTGCCTGGTGCAGTGCCTCCTCGGCGCGCTTGCGCTCGGTTAGATCAAGTATGTAGGAGACACCTTGGTCCCCACCCTCTTCGAATGTCGCGCACCCTAGCAGGACGGGCACGCGGCTTCCATCCTTGCGGAAGAACTCTTTTTCGAACGGCGGCAAGGTCCCGTTGATCCGAAGGTCCTGGAGCAACCGTGCGTCACGCTCGCGCCAGTCCGGGGGCGTCAGGTCCGTCCAGCGCAAGGGGGCTGAGGCGAGGTCCTCGCGGTCGTAGCCCAGCATGCGGAGGAACGCGTCATTGGCCTCGAGGATTCGGCCGTCCAGGTGCCAGATACAGATCCCGATGATGTTGGCCTCAACCAGGCGCTGGATCTTCGCTTCGCGTTGTGCGAGATCCCGATACAAACAAGTAATCTCCAGGGCGATCGCGGCCTGCGAGGCGAGCATCTTCAGCACGGCGGTTCGGCTCGGCGCGAAGACGCGTGGTGAGAGGTTGTTCTCGAGGTAAAGCACCCCGATGAGCTTGGCCTGTGTGAGCAGTGGCAGGCAGAGAATCGATCGGGCATGATGCTGCAGAATGTACGGATCGGCGGAAAATGGGTTCTGTGTCGCGGCATTGTCGAGAATAATGTTCTCGCCGGTGCGCAAGACATAGTGGAGCATCGATACCGGCAGCGCAGTCGCAGTCACGCTCTCGTCGCGGAGCTGCACCGTGACAATATCGCCACCGGTCGTAGCCTCTGCTGCGATGCGCTGATCGGCCCCTCGGGGCAGGATCAGCAGTCCCCGTTCCGCGCCGGCCTGTTCAATCGCGGTGCGCATGAGGGTGTCGAGTAATTTGTCCAGGACGATCTCGCCGGACACAGCTTGCGACACCGCAATCACGGTGGCGAGGTCCAGGTGTTCGACTGGCGCCCCGATCGTCGTCGTCGGTGCGGGTGCTCGCTCTTCCCCCCAGAGGTGCGGATACAACGCATCGAGTTGCCGCACCTTACCGCCGGCGCCCCAGCGGAGATAGCCATGGCGGGCATCCTGCAAATACACGCGGGCAATCTTTTCAAAGCCACGCGCAGCATAGAATCGCGCGGCCAACTCGTTGGCGAGTGCCTGGTTATGGATGAAATCATTGTCCTGTGCAGAGCGGATGGCCTGCTCGTAGAGGCCCATTGCATCAACTTCGCGCCCATCGAGGCGGGCGATTTCCGCGCCAACCAGTGCGGCTCTGTTCTCGAAATTCTCTGGACAATGCTCGGACCAGATAAGGAGCTGGCGATGATGTACGGCCAATGCCTCCAGGTGCTGGGTCCGTTCTGGCGCGGCGGCCGTGCTGCAGCATGCGGCCCGCGCCAACGCTGCGTAGAAGTGGTATTCCGCCTGCTCGAAGAACGATGGCGATGTCCAGAGGAGACTTTCTGCCCTGTCCGCCGCCGTTATGGCGGCTGCGTGGTCGTCGGCGAGGAGGCGTGCCTGCAGTTTTCGGATCCAGTACCAGCAGGTGGCGAGGGCGGGGCCCGGAGCCTCATCCAGATACCGCTCAAACTGTTCCTCGTTGAAATCATCATCATCGAAGACGCCGAAGATCGGGGTCAGGCCGCGCAGAGTTCGCGCTAGCTGGAGCTGGGGGGTAACCCGGTCGACGGCGAGACCGAACCTCGCCCGGCGCGCGAAGCCGATCGCGGCCTCGGCTTCGTTCTGCACCTCGGCAAGCGGATCGCCGCAGGCGAGCAACTGCGTAATGAGGTTGTTGCGCGCGAAGGACGCATAGGTAAGGTCACCAAGCTTGCTGGCCACGTCGAAAGCGCGCCGCACCAGGCTGCGCGAGGCACGGATGGGTTGCGTCCATTGCATCACGTGGCCGCCGAAAGCCTGGTAGACGCGGGCCCTGAAGCGGCCCCAGGAGCATGCCGAGCCAGGTATAGGCGAGGCACGACGCGTCGCTGTTGCCATGCTCGAGGCTGAGGTTTGCCATCCGTCCGATGATGAGGGAGCCCAGGTTCACGTCGGTGTACCAGGCCGGCAGCATTAGCGCGGTCAGGACATCCATTGTCTCGCACGCGACCGCATTGGTCATCATCGGCAGGTCGAGCAGCGCCTCGATCGGGCGGTCGCCAAGTTGCCGCCACATCCGATCGTATTCCTGCAGAACCTCCTCATCTGTCGGGTGTGCCGAACACTGGACGCCGGCCCGGTACAGGCTGTCGAGGCCCACCTCGACGGCGCGCTCGCGCTGGCCGAGGGCCAGAAACAGCTCCAGCCGCAGCTGGGTGATGGAGGCCAGATCGGGGAGGCTGGCGGGACGGCACGCAAGCTCGGCCAGGCGCGCGTCCGCCGCGGCCGACGCGCCGGTCAGAAATTCGCATTCGGCGAGATGGAACTCGAGCGCGAAAGCAAACTTTGGCCGGTGCTTCCAGGCGTCCCCCTGCACGAACGCTGCACCGGCGGTGAGATAGGTTAGCGCCGAGGCGTAGGCCGTGGACGCTTTGGCGCGCTGGCCGGCGAGCAGATTCAGCTCAGCCACTTGCTCCCGCTCCTCGGCCGCGGTGATAAGGTCGGCGCCACGGTTGAGCTGGCCGACGATCTCGAAGACACGCTCAGCTATTGCCTCGGGCGGCGTGCCCGCAGCGAGCTGTCTGCCAATAGCGAGGTGCGCTGCCGGCCGCGCGCCTTCAGGAATCAGGGCGTAGGCCGCCTCCTGGATACGATCGTGCAGGAATCGGTAGATATTTCCCAAACGCAACACAAGTCCGGCGCGTACCGCCGGCCACAGGGCCGCGTCCAGCTCCGCCTCGCTGGCATCCTGGACCATGGTCAGGATGGCGATCGGCGCGTCATTACCGAGACACGCCAACTGCGTCAGGGCGTTACGGGTCGCCGCGGGAAGGCGTCTCAGCTTGGCGAGCATGAGATCGACCACATTGTCGGTGAAGCCCTTCGCCCGAATCTGCTCAAGGTCCCAGGACCAGCGCGCGCCACGATGATCGAAAACGAGCAGCCCCTCTTCGCTCAGGGCGGTGAGGAACTGGATAGCGAAAAATGGGTTACCGCCAGTCTTCTCCTGCACCAGGCGGGCCAGAGGTGCGGCGTCCCCAGTTGCGCAATGCAAGGCATCGACGATGAGTCTGCTTACATCGTCGAACCCAAGGGGGCAAAGTGCAATGTCATTTACCCGCCCCCCGGCCTGGCGGATTGCCGACAATCGCAGTAGCAACGGATGTCCAGGCTTGACTTCATCATTCCGATAGGCTCCGATAAGCAGCACGTGGCGTACCTCCGGCTGGGTCGCCAGATACTCGAGCAGATCAAGTGTTGCCGCATCCAGCCACTGCAGGTCGTCGAGAAAGAGTGCCAGCGGACGCGCGGGTTGAGCAAAGACGGCAAGCAGGCGCTGGAAAACCATCTGGAATCGGAGCTGTTCGTCGCGCGGCGGCAGCTCCGGAACCGGCGCCTGCGGCCCCAGAATCAGCCCGAGCCCGGGTATGAGCGGCACCATGAGGCCGCCATTCGGGCCCAGCGCCTCCGCCAGTGCGGCGCGCCAGGGCGCCAAGTCGGCCTCGCTCTTGCCCAGTAGTGGGCGGACCAGATTCTGGAAAGCCTGTGCCAGCGTCGCATACGGGATGTCTCGCTTGTACTGATCGAACTTGCCCGAGGCAAAGAGACCATTCCTGAGAGCCAGTGCGCTGCGCAACGCAAGCACGGCCGAGGTCTTCCCGATACCGGCGTAGCCGGAGACCAGCACAATCTCTGACGTGCCCTGGGTCACCACCCTATCGAAGGCTGCGAGCAAGGTCTCAATCTCGCGCTTCCGTCCATAGAGCCGCTCCGGAATCAATGGGCGATCAGGCAGGTCGTGCTCGCCGAGCGGGAAGGTGTCAATGCTTCCCCGGTTTTCCCATGTGGCCAAACTGCGCCGTAGATCGGCCTCCAGCCCCGCTGCGGTCTGGTAGCGCTCCTCCGCCGTCTTGGAAAGCAGCTTCATCACCATGGCGGAAAGCAATGGCGGGATCGACGGTACCCGTTCCGCCGGCGGGGTTGGCTGTCGGGCGAGATGGCTGTGCAACAGGTCCATCGGGTCGTCGGTGGTGAACGGTAGCACGCCCGTGAGCATTTGATAGAGCGTGACGCCGAGCGAGTAGAGGTCACTCCGCGCGTCGATTGGCCGGTTCATGCGTCCGGTCTGCTCGGGGGCCATGTAGGCCAGCGTGCCGGCGATCTCTTCCGGTGGCGCCAGTGCCTGGCGCTCGCGCGACTGGCGCGAGGCAATGCCGAAGCCCGTGAGCCGCGCCTCGATAGCGGCATCGTTCACCAGTATATGGGCCGGCTTGATGTCCTTGTGTATAAGACCCCGCTGGTGGACCTGGTCCAGGGCCGTGGTGATGCTGATGGCCAGGCGCAAGAAACGGCCTACCTCCATGGGGGCGCCCAGTAGCCCGGCAAGCGGCTCGCCGCCGGGGTCCTCAAGCAGCAAAACAGTCCGACCATGTTCCCGCACAAGCTCTAGCGGCCGCACCGCCCAACTKCCGTCCAGCGCGCCCTTCAAGTCGTATTCGTGTGCGAGGCGAGCGAGGCTAGAGGGCAGCGGGTGCTCGGCCGCGGGCCACACAGCCAGCACAGCCTTCGGCTCGCCATCTGGGCCGAGTCGCGAGCCTCGACCGACAACGCGATCGCCGTCCTCCCATGCGACCTGGAAGCCGACGCCAGTCTCAGTACCGAAAGAAAATAATGAGTTCATCTGCCCTGTTCCACTCTCAAATCGGTAACTGCCATTGCTGTCTCTGGACCGGATCCGTCGAACAAATGTTTCTGCTACTGTCGTACGGGTGAGCTGGTCTTGGTGGGCGATTTTGCCACGGGCTATGCCTTCATGCTTCGCGCGCGCATCTCGCATCACATTTTCTATTGCAAGGGCCGCACTCGCGTCCCTTGCGACGGCTTTACAGGCTCTTGGGTTGCTCGCGCAACGTTTCGAGCGAGAACACGATCAACAGACCGCCCTTGGGTTACCCCGTTTTATCGGACACCCATTAGCGGGACGGTGTCAAGTGAGCAAAGGACACCCGCGTCTGCTTGAGCGACCGATTTTGAATTCGAGTATCCGAATGCAGTGGCCCGAACTCGTCCGTTAATGAACAGGATGCCGGACAGCGAACTGACCAAGGCAAGGAGCGGTCCAGCCAGCTCGTGCTGCGCCAGCGGTAGTAGCAGCATCACGGCCGGCACATTCGATACGAGGTTCGACAGAAAAAAGGTGGCCCCGAATAGCGGTGCAAGCCGGTCGAGGTGAAGACCGGCAGCGGCGAGGTCGTTGATGACGGCGGCGGTGACGCCGGATTGCTGTAGCGCATGATTGACCACGAAGAGCGCCATGAACAGGATCAGGAGCTCCCAGTCGACGAGGCCAAGCGTCCGAGTGGAATGCATTTTGCGGTTCATCAACAACACGCCCGCGCCGATGAGCGCCACGTGCTCGCGCGGCCAAAGCCCGACAAGGAACGCCACGAGTAGCACTGCCGCAACTGCGAGTCCCTTGGTAGTCTGCCAGCGGTCCAGCGGCACTTCGTCGGCACGCCGTGCCGCCTCATCAAACGTGCCCGCAGCGCTTGCGGGAGCCGACCTGCGACCCTTTACCTGCCAAGTAATCAATGCCCAAGTTGCCAAAAGTCCGAAGGTGACTGGCACCATCGCCTCGCCAACATAGGCGAAAAACGGCATGTGCAACGTCTGGCCGATCAGCATGTTCTGTGGGTTCCCGATCAATGTGGCGGCGGAGCCAATATTGGAGGCACAGGCAAGCTGGTTAGGCGGGTCAACCCCGTTGGATGGAATTGGAGCGCCAGGGTGCCCACACGCGGATCGATGTGGATGACATCGTCGATGCGCATCTGAGGGCGCAGGACGGCGACGCGTACGCGCAGCGCCACGCCGACCGCGAATCGCAGACGCTGCGGGCCGGACAGGGTCCGCCGCAGGTGTATGCCGCTCACGTCGGTAATAGTCAAGGTCACGAGGGTGATCTTGCCCGGATGGCGAGCCTCGTTCACATCGGCGCCGAACTTGCCCGCATCTTTCGGTTGGCTGTCCAGCACAGTGATGCTGGCTGGCCCGTCGAGATTTTTTCCCCGTCGCGACTCTGAACGGCTGTCCAAATCCTGCTTTCAAGCCTGCGGTTCCCCATTGGCTTAACGCGCCTGGCAATGACTTGAGCCGATGTCGCATTCTGCACACCCTTCCAATTGACGGGACGATTGGGTTATTACCCGCCGAGCATCAACTCATACCCTTGCTTCACCGGTAAAAGGCCGGAAGGAACCATATCGTCAATCAGGACGGAGCAGGAGGAGAGCGCATGAAGAG
>NZ_JBFTND010000180.1:0-15524 GCF_056397305.1 Cupriavidus sp. 05N40 | reverse complement strand
GGCCAGCACAACTTCTTCTGCGCATGCGACATGGGCTCGGAATGCCACGCTTAAATATGCAGCAGACCAGATCCCGTGCCCGTCAGTGCGCATCTTTGCGTCCGGAAGGGAGAATTATCCACAGAAGCTGTGGATAATTAAGAGCTGCAGGCGACCATAACGACAAGGATTCGGGGCACGTCACTTCCCTTATCGTCATCCTCCAGGATTTTCGTTTAGATGACTTAGCTTTTGCGCCGCTGCACGGCGGTTAGTATCCCCCGCAGGATCTCGATGGGGGGAGGCGGGCAGCCAGCCACAGCGACGTCGACGGGGATGACGTTGGCGACGCGACCGCAACTTGCATAGCTCTCGCCGAAGATACCACCCGTACAGCCGCAGTCACCTACCGCGACGACGAGCTTCGGCTCCGGCGTCGCGTCATAGGTACGCCGCAAAGCCTCTTCCATGTGACGCGAGACCGGTCCGGTCACCAGCAGCATGTCAGCATGCCGCGGGCTGGCAACGAATTTGATGCCAAGCCCTTCGATGTTGTAGTAGGCGTTGTTGAGCGCGTGGATTTCCAGTTCACAGCCGTTGCACGAGCCTGCGTCGACCTCCCTAATCGCCAGCGCCTGACCGAGAATATCGAGGATGTCCTTGTGGATGCGTTGAATCGCGGCGCCGCCATCGGCATCGACGGCCTGGGGCGCAGGCTCGGTCACGATGCCGGTACGGGCAATTTGCTTGAGGAGGAGCCACATCAGAGGTCGTGCCCCGAATAGGAGAGATTGAAAGACTTGTTGATCAGCGGAAAGTCCGGAACGATATTGCCGATGACGGCGTGTTCAAGCACTGGCCAGTTCTGCCAAGAGGGATCATGGCAGTGGCAACGCAAGATCCGGCCGTCGCCGGCGATCTCGAGGGCGACAAGGACTTCACCACGCCAGCCCTCTACCCAGCCTGCTCCGATGGAGATTTTGTTCAGCATCCGGAGGTCACCACATATCGCGCCACCCGGCAGCTCCGAGCAGATGGCGCGAACGAGCCGCAGGGATTCAAGCGTCTCGTCGAAGCGCATCGCCACACGTGCGGCGACATCGCCGTTTCGGTGCGTGGCCATCCTGACGTCTAACCGATCGTAGGGCGGCCATGCGTGGTCGCAGCGCAGGTCCGCCGCTTGCGCGCTGGCGCGCCCGGCGAGCCCCGTGAGGCCAAGCTGGGCTGCGAGTTGTGGCGCCACCCGCCCCGTGGTGAGAAAACGGTCCTGCAGGCCGGCATGTTCGTCATACACGATCCGCAGTGCGCGGACCTTGCGCTCGATGCCGTCGCACTGCTTGCGCAGCCAATCCAGCATCGGCGGCGTCAGGTCGATCGCAACACCTCCGGGCACCACTGCATCCATCATGAGCCGGTGACCGAATACCTCCTTAGACAGGCGCTGCCAGTCCTCGCGCAGTCGCGAGAACTGGGCCAACCCAAAGGCCAATCCGGCATCATTGCCCAAGGCACCGAGATCGCCCAGGTGGTTGGCCACGCGTTCGCGCTCCAGCATCATGGCACGCAGCCAGGCTGCCCTTGTCGGTATCTCGCTGCCCGACGCGGACTCGAGCGCCATGCAGTAGGCCCAGGCATAGGCCACCGTCGAGTCGCCCGATACACGGCCGGCTAGCCGGTGGGCTTCAATCGGTGCGACTTCGGTGAAGCGTCGCTCGATGCCCTTGTGCGTGTAACCCAGGTGGGCTTCCAGCCGCAGCACCTTCTCTCCGACGACGGAGAGGCGGAAGTGGCCGGGTTCGATGATGCCCGCGTGCACCGGGCCGACGGCGATCTCATGCACGCCATCGCCATCGACGCGTACGAAAGGGTAGGCCGTCGGCAGCTTGCCCGCGGCGACCAGCGGCTGCGTCCCGTGTCGCAAGGGAAATGACTCGGGCTGCCACAGGCCATGGTCCAGCCAAGGGCGTCGGTCGCGGCTGCCGTGCACATGGATGCCCGAAAGGTCAACCATGGCGCGCTGCATCCGCCCGGCGCACGGGAATATGGCGCTCAGATCCGGAACTCCCTGCGCTGGATCGTCGAGCCGCAGTTCGAGCCAGACCAGGCCCTCCGGTACGGCATACGCGGCACATGCCGCCAACGCGCCCCCCGCGGCGCTACGGTCGACACCCCACACCGATATGAGGCGCCCTCCCGTGTCATTAACCGTGCGCGCTGCCGCGCTCCATGCGTCGGGACTGACCAGCCCGTGCCATACCGGCAGCGGTGCCGGCAGGCCATTCAGCTTGAGTCCGAGTTCAGGCAGAGCCATGCGCTCAACTCCCCAGCATGGCAGCCGCCTGGCGGTACCATGCATCCAGATACGGCGGGATATAAAGTCCCAGCATCAATCCAAGTACGAGGTGTGTGAACACCGGAATCAGCGCCGGCGGGTGTGCCAGGGGTTTCAGGGTGGTCTCGCCGAAGACCATCGGCTGCACGCGACTGAATACCGACGCAAAAGCCAGGCCGAGCGCGACCAGCAGGAAGGGCGTGGCCCAGGGTTGCTCACGCATCGCGGTGGTGACGATCAGGAATTCGCTGGCGAATACCCCGAAAGGCGGCATTCCCAGGATAGCCAGCACGCCCAACATCAGGCCCCAGCCGACCGTGGGGCTGACGCGGATCAGCCCGCGGATCTCGTCCATGACCTGCGTACCCGCTTTCTGCGCCGCATGGCCGACGGCGAAGAAGATCGCGGACTTGACCAGCGAATGCACCGTCATGTGCAGAAGTCCGGCGAAGCTGGCGATCGGCCCGCCCATGCCGAAAGCGAAGGTCATCATGCCCATATGTTCGATGGACGAATAGGCGAACATGCGCTTGACGTCCCGCTGGCGGATAAGGAGGAAGACAGCCGCCACGACGGAAACCAGGCCGAAGCCCATCATCAGGTGGCCGGTGAGATGGTTGTTCAGCGCGCCGTCCGTCAACACCTTGCAGCGCAGGATGGCGTATAGGGCCACATTGAGCAGCAGGCCGGAMAGCACGGCKGAMAYCGGSGTCGGMCCCTCGGCATGSGCRTCCGGCAGCCAGTTGTGCAGCGGCACCAGGCCGACCTTGGTCCCATAGCCGATAAACAGGAAGGCAAAGGCCAGGGTGATGATATTCGGGTCCAGCCGACCCTTGACCGCATCGAGGTTGGTCCACAGCAGCGCGCCGCCCTCGGTGCCAATGACCTGCTCGGCTGCCATGTAGAGCAGTACGGTGCCAAAGAGTGCCTGGGCGATACCCACGCCGCACAGGATGAAGTACTTCCAGGCTGCCTCGAGGCTGGCTGCGGTCCGGTAGACGCTGACCAACAGTACCGTGGTCAGCGTGGCGGCCTCCATCGCGACCCACACGATGCCCATATTGTTGGTCGTCAGTGCCAACAGCATCGTGAACGTGAATAGCTGGTACATGCTGTGGTACAGGCGCAGCCGCGGCGGCGTCATCTTGCCGTGGTCGCGCTCCACGCGCATGTAAGGCCGCGAGAAGATCGACGTGGTCAGGCCCACGAACGCGGTCAGAGTGACCAGAAACACGTTCAAGGCGTCTATGTAGAACGCACGGTCCCACACGAGCGTGGGACCGTCGTCGATGATCCGACCGGTGAGCAAGCAGGCCGCGATGAAGGTGCCCAGGCTGAACGCGACGTTGACATCGCGCGCACTATCGCGATGGCCCACCAGCGCCAGCACCAGCCCGCCGGCGAGCGGGGTTGCAAGCAGGAAGGCTAGCGCAATCAACTCAGTCCTCCTTCAGCTTCTCGAGGTGGCGGATGTCCAGGCTGTCGAACTGCTCACGGATCTGGAACATGAACACGCCCAGGATCAGCACGCCGATCAGCACATCCAGCGCGATGCCAAGTTCAACCACCATCGGCATGCCGTAGGTTGCCGAGGTGGCGGCAAAGAACAACCCATTCTCCATGGCCAGGAAGCCGATGACCTGCGGTATGGCCTTGGAGCGGGTGATCATCATCAGGAACGACAGCAGTATGCAGGCTAGCGCGATGCCGAGCGTGCCGCTGGCCAGCTTCACCGACAGCCGCGAGATAGGCATGGCCAGGTTGAACGCGAAGATCACCACCAGGATGCCGATCACCATGATGGTCGGGATATTGATCAGCGTCTCCACGTCCCAGCGGATATCAAGCCGGTCGATGACGCGGTGCAGGAGATAGGGGATCAGCAGCACCTTGAGCACGAATGTCACGCCGGCCGACAGGTACAGGTCCGGCTGCCGGGTCACGTAGCCAACCACGGCCGTCGCCAATGCCAGGGTGGCGCCCTGCAGCGTGAACAGGTGGATTAGCGAAAGGACGCGGCGCTGCGAGATCATCCCGAAGGCGAGGATGAGCAGCACCGCACCGAGCAGGTTGACGAACTGGGTCAGTAAGGTGCTCATGTCAGCGGGCAAGCAGCAAATGCACCAGCATGCCGATCACCGCCAGCAAGAAGGCAGTGGCCAGGAACTCGGGGACGCGGAAGATGCGCATCTTGGCACTCACTGTCTCCAGCGTGGCAAGCAGGATGCCGCCCACGGTGAGTTTGAACAGCAGCGCCGGCAGCGCCAGCAGCATGGACAACGGCGCCTGGGCCTCTGCGATGCCCCAGGGGAAGAACAACGCCAGTCCGATACAGGAGTAGGCGAACAGCTTCAGGCTTGACGCCCACTCGATGAGTGCCAGGTGGCGGCCCGAGTACTCCAGGAGGAGTGCCTCATGGATCATCGTCAGCTCCAGATGCGTGGCGGGGTTGTCGACCGGCACGCGGGCGTTCTCCGCCAGCGACACCATGGTGAAGGCAACGCCGGAAAAGGCCAGCCCGGGGTAGATCGCGAGGTCACGATGGGCGAGTGTCTCGACGATGGTGGTGAGCGACGTCGACTTGGAGACTAGCGAGGCCGAGAACAGCACCATCAGCAATGCGGGTTCGGCAAGAAACCCGATCAGCATCTCGCGCCGCGCCCCCAGGGTGCCGAAGGCCGTGCCGATGTCCATCGCGGCCAGCGAAATGAAAACCCGCGCTAGCGCGAACAGGCCGACCAGCGCGATCGCATCAGCCGCAGGTGCCAGCGGGAGGTCGGTCGAGAGCGTTGGGATGATCGCGCACGCCAGGGCCATACAGCCGAACACCACGTAGGGTGTGGCGCGGAACAGCGGCGACGCGTTGTCGGCCACCACCGATTCCTTGTTGAACAGTTTGTGCAACATGCGATATGGCTGCCAGAGGCTGGGCGCGGATTTGTTTTGCAGCCAGGAACGCCATTGATTGACCCAACCCGTCAGTAGCGGCGCCAGGGCGATCGAAATCGCGATTTCTAGCGACTGCGACAGCAAGCCGGAGACCGTCATGGAAGCCTCATCGCATCACCGCCAGCAGCGTGGCAACTAGTGTCAGGAAACTGTATAGCAGATATACCGAGATGCGCCCTTGCTGCATCAGGCTGGCCAGTCGCGCCAGGTATGAAGCCAATTCGGCAGTGGGTAGGTACAGCCAACGCCAGAAGCGGTCCTCGACGGTCACCCGGTAGCGCGGCTGTTCGTCGAACGGCGTCGGCAGGTCGCGCTGCATCAAAAAGAAGGGTTCGAAGATCTGACGGATTGGCTGGCCGAAACCCTCGGCGGTATCCTGCATGCGCGCGGTGCCCCAGGGAAATCCGCAGGCCCATGGTGGGCCGCGGCGCAGCCGGCCATGGTAAAGCCAGCGCACGAGCAAGTAGGCGAGCGCAAAGCTAGTCAGGATGCCGAGGAGGAAGATCACCGGCCCGTAACTGGCTTGACCTAGGCTGCTCGGCGCCAGCAGCCAACTGCTGGTAGCCGCTCGGGCRCCCAAACCGGCGGCAACCAGCTGCTTCGTTACCGGGTCGATCAGCTGGATGAACTGCGTCGGCAGCAGGCCAAGCGTCACACAGCCGAGGGCGAGCCATATCATGCCTGCGCGCTCCCAGGGACCGGCGTCATGCGCGTGGGCGAGTTTGTGCTCGCGCGGCTGGCCGAGGAAGATCACACCGAAGAACTTGACCATCGTGTAGCCGGCTAGGGCCGCCACCAGCGCGATTAGCGCAGCGACCACCGGGATCAGCATCGTCAGCAGCGGCACGGGCAGGCCTGGCGTGAACAGGAAGCTCTGCAGCAGCAGCCACTCCGACACGAAACTGCCGAGCGGAGGCAGCCCGGCGCTGGCCAGCGCGCCCAGTAGCGTAAGCCAGCCAACCCAAGGCATGTACCGAATCAGCCCGCCCAGCTTGCCGAGACTTCGCTCGGCGGTGGCATGCAGTACGCTGCCCGTGCCGAGGAAGAGCAGGCTCTTGAATAAGGCATGGCTTGCGACGTGATAGAGCGTCGCGGTCAGGGCCAGTGCCGCCATCGGCCTCATGTCGTAGGCCGAGAAGATCAGGGTCAGGCCCGTGGCGACGAACAGCAGGCCCATATTCTCGATGGACGAATAGGCCAGCAAGCGCTTCATGTCGCTCTGCACCGCGGCAAAGACGACGCCGAACAGGGCAGTGGCCAGGCCGACGGCCAGAAGCAGCGCGCCCCACCACCACAGACGCATACACAGCAGGTCGAAGGACACGCGCAACAGCCCGTAGATGGCTGTATTGAGCATGACGCCGCTCATCATCGCGGAGACCGGCGAAGGCGCGGCCGGGTGTGCCTCCGGCAGCCAGACATGCAAGGGCAGGACGCCGGCCTTGGCGCCGAAGCCGAACACGGCAAGCAGGAAGCCGACCGAGGCCCAGAAGGGCGTCAGAGCCTGGTCACGCATGTTCGCGAAGGTGTAGTCACCGGTGTTGGCCTGCAGAACACCGAAGCAGAGCAGAATCGCGATCGCGCCGATACGCGCCATCGTGATGTAAAGGTAGCCGGCGCTGCGTACCTCTCGAATGCGGTGGTTTGCTGTCACCAGGAAGAACGACGACAGCGCCATGGTCTCCCACATGACCATGAACGAGTAGGCATCGTCGGCCAGGATGACACCGGCCATGCTGGCCAGGAACAGGTGATATTCCAGGCACAGCAAGCCTGGCGGCGTGCCCTCACCCTTGCGGAAATATCCGGCTGCAAATATAGAGATGCCCGCCGCCGTACCACCGATCACCATTAGGAAATAGGCGGAGAGGCTGTCGAGCCGGATGTGGAAGGGCAGTGCTGGCAGTCCAATGGCTAGTACGGCGACCTCGGGCGTGCCAAGCACAGCGGCAAGTGCCAGGCCGAAAAGCGCCAGCCCAAGCAATCCGCCGAGCGGGAAAAGAACGCGAGACACCAGGGTCAGCCGCTGCAGCGCGGCAACGCCTGCGGCCCCGACGAACAACCAAGCCCCCACAACAACAAGCACCCAGTCGATATGGAGCCATTGAGCGACGGGGGGCACGCTGCTCATGGCCTAGGCCTTGCGACGTGTGGCGCGCCGTCTGGTGGGGGGGGGCGCTTCGGCCTGCGCCGGTGCCTGTTCCTGTGGCGGTGTTCCGTCGTCAGCAGGCTCGGTATTGCCCGCGTGCAACCCGCTGGGCACGTACTGGACCCCATGTTGAGCGAGGTATTCGCGGATGAGCTGGCGCACCACTTGCGATGCCGTCAGATCCTGTTGTGCACAAAGGCGCTCGAAAGCGGCCTTCTTGTTGGGATCGATGAGCAGCGTCAGCCGAGCAGTCTTGATCTCCATGGAGCCTCAACATGCCAATACGATGGTCAGATGCGTCACATCATACATGAACGCCGTGCGACCCAAAAGTGCTTGCCGCCGCCGCGGTTCACCGTCAATGAAGCGACGGCAAAGGTCGCTAATTGCTTGCGACAACCTAGCATACGGAATGAAGATTGCATATGCTACAGAACCTAATGTAATGCAGTAGCGGTGTAATCAACATGTTAATCCTATTAACATATTCCGTCCCAGATTGACCTTGTGCGCAGGCGCGCCCTAGCTGGTCTTTGGAACCTTTGCTCACGTGGCATTTTGTGAGAACCCTCATCTGCCTGAGGGTGACGAGGCGTGGGCGATAGGGAACGGTGATCGACTCTTTCGATGGCCTCGAATCCAGGCAGACAAGGAGAAAGATATGTTTGCGCATCTTCTGCTCGCGGTCGATGGCTCTTTTCTATCTGATGCCGCCTGCCATAAGGCGCTTGCCCTTGCGCAGCAAATGAACGCCCGGGTTACGGCGCTTCGGGTTGGCCCGAACTACCATGTTCTGACCTATCACACTGAAATGCTGACGGACACCCGAGAGCGTTTCACGCAGGAATCCTGGGAGGAGGCCACGAAATATCTACAAGGCGTGGCGAGCGAAGCCGCCGCCGCAGGGGTGCCCTGTGATACGACGTATCTGGTCAACGATCACCCGTACGAAGCCATCATCAAAACAGCCGAGGATAAGGGCTGTGACCTCATCGTGATGGCGTCGCATGGGCGGCGCGGCGTGCAGGGACTGGTGATTGGCAGTGAGACGCAGAAGGTCCTGACTCACAGCAAGATCCCTGTACTGGTGTATCGCTAGATACCATGGCATCGAAGCGCGTGAGGCATTGGCGACAATGGGCTGGCAATGCCATGGACGTCCATTCGCCTGGAAGCAAGCGGCGACAGGACTACGAACCGACCGGGGGAGTGACCATCTCCACTGGCCGTATGGAGGACGGAGAGGCGACCATGGAACTGCTTGTGGAACAGGTGGAGGTTTGGGTGGCAGGGATTCCGGACAAGCCAGGTGGACTGGCCGGATCGTTGGCCCCCCTATGCGATGTGGGAGCCGATCTGCAACTCATCATCGCGCGCCGCAATCCGGACAAACCTGGTGACGGCGTCGTATTTGTCACCCCACTACAGGGTGATAGAGAGATTGTGGCCGCGGCTCTGGTTGGCTTCAACGTGACACAAACGCTGCACTGCGTTCGTGTCATGGGGATTAACCAACCGGGCATCGCATCGGCGCTGACGGAGAAGCTTGCCAAAGCGAATTTGAACCTCCGCGGGTTCTCCGCTTCGGTGATCGGTACGCAGTTTGTCGCCTATGTGGCAGTCGACTCGCAAGCCGAAGCCAATAAGGTAGTTGAGGTTCTCCAGGCTGCCTGAGGTCCAGCGCTTATGCATCAAGGAGAGGAGTAGTGGGGCGCCGGAGCGCCGAGGAGACGTATTCACATTGCCCGCTTGAAGGGCATGGACTGCGGTCCTGCGCCACCCTGCCTGTTGCCGAATCCGGCTAGTTGACGCCAGCACCACGCATGGTGGCTGATCGTAGGCTCGTCCTGAGCCCAATGCGTCGCAATAGTGTCTGAATAGCGGCCGTGGCGACGTCGTCCGTCTCTTGTACATCCTTGAGTACCGCCTGAATCCGCAAGGCCAGCGCTTCAGCAAGCCTTGCCGCAGTGTCGCGCAGCGGACAAGCGTCGCATCTCGCGTAAAGCGCGACATCTCTAAGCAAGGCGTCACCCCGATAGATAGCCACCAGCACCTTCGGTTGGTAGCTACCGTCATCGAGCGCTTTTGCGCGCGGCGTGACGCGATAAGTGACCGCCGGCTTGTGCATGGATGCCTCCCGATAGTTGCCAGACCCTGACTCCGGTCTCGGCATGCCGTAAAGCCAAGTATGAGATTGAGGCCAGCACCACGCATGGAAGGTCCCGATTGGGCGGTAGGCATCTCGGGATGCCTCGCAGTGGTCATTATCAGTGCGATGCCGAGGCCGACCTGCAGGGTGAGGCTGGTAGTCCGCTATGCGGACATCGGTCACTCGCGGTCATTCTTAGCCAGAACCGTAGCGCCAACCTGGGGCCGGGTGGCATAGGCCACCCCATGCTGCTCCAAATAGTCGCGGATCAACTGGCGCACCACCTGCGACGGCGTCTGATCCTGCGCCGCGCACAGGGTTTCAAAGGCTTTCTTCTTCACGGGGTCGATCAACACGGTGAAACGAGCGGTCTTGGATTCCATGCAGCTTAGAGTAGTGTTGTATGATAATAGCGTTATCATTATATACAAGTGAGCGGCCAAGTGCAGCCTGTGGTTCGGGCATACCCAGACGAGCATGTTCCGCCGCCGGCGGCAAGCCATATGGGTAAGCGCCTGGAAGTTGCTTAGGGGCCGCTTTTTATTTGAGGGCGATGTGCTAGACGCGACAATTGAAATGACCAACCGCATGGGCTTGCAAGGTCGCGGCTCAGCGCGGCTAACCTTTACCGCTGCCCAGTTCGAGTCCGAGATCCTGCTTGTCAGCAATGACTGCACAGCGAACGCCAAGAATGTGATGGACGTGATGCGACTCTCAGCGCGGGCGGGAACTCAGGTACGTATTCAGGCCACCGGCCCGGATGAAGTTGCTGCCGTGAAAGTCATCGCCGCACTGCTGACGGAGTGAGGAATTGAATACCACGCCTGATGGAGCCCCACACATGGACCCCAATCGCACCTCCTTTGAAGCCTACTTAAAGTTTCTCTCCGAAGCCCCCGACGACGGCACGCCGACCGTACCGGAAACCCCACTTGCAATTTCACTGCATTTCGATGCGCTGGCTACCCAAAGCATCATGTCGCGACGCGACCCCGACAAGCTTGTTCTTGGCTACACGCGGACGATGATGGCGTTTTTACTGCTGCAGCCGGCACCCACCAGGATCTCGATGATCGGCCTCGGCGGGGGATCATTACTCAAGTATTGCTATCGGCATCTTCCGAATGCGAAGGTGGTCGCAATCGAAATCGATCCGGCGGTGATTGCATTGCGCGATACGTTTCATATTCCGCCCGACGACGAACGGCTCGAGGTGGTTTGCGCGGATGGCGCCGAGTATGTCAAGAATCAGGACGCGCGGCCGGAAGTCATATTGGTGGATGGTTTTCTCGCTCATGGCATGCCGACACAACTGGGCAGCGCGGACTTCTACGCAGCGTGCCATGCCCGGCTCGCCGACGAGGGGGTATTGGTCGCGAACTTCCTCGACAGCGATTCCGATATCCCTTCCTATCTGGACGAAGTTCGTTCGGTGTTCGGCGACTCATTTTCCATTTCCCTGTCCGAGGACAGTTGCAACTACACGCTGCTCGCTTGGAAGAGCGCGCGGGCACTACCCTCGCTGGACGAACTGCTGATGCGCGCGCGCATACTGGAAACCACGCATCCCCTGAATCTGCGCGCGGCCGCGCGTCGTCTGAAACAGGGCAAACGGCTCGCGTCAGATCACACATTCTTGCAGAAGCTCACGGGCTGATGAGCTGGCGGGCCGATGTTGGATAGACACGGCCTGAACCGAAGGTAACGCCCACCGATGCGACCATGCCGATCCGATACTTGCGCAGACTGACTGGAAGGGAGCGCAGTCCAGAAGCCAACCGGCAACTGGCGCGTTATCTTGCCTTTGTGGCGGGCGCCACCAATGCAGGCGGATTCTTGGCGGTGCAGCAGTACACCTCCCATATGTCGGGCATCGTGTCCGCCATGGCTGACAATCTAGCGCTCGGCAGTGTCGGGCTCATTCTGGACGGCCTCGGTGCCTTGTTATCGTTTCTGGCGGGCGCGGCCTGCTCTGCGATTTTGATCAACTGGGGGCGGCGCGAGCGCCTGCACAGCGAATACGCGCTGCCGTTGATGCTGGAGGCGGCGTTGCTGGTATGTTTTGGTCTGCTAGGCAGCAATCTCGAGCATCACGAATGGCTGTTCGTGCCGGCGACGGTCATGGTGCTTTGCTTCATCATGGGGTTGCAGAATGCCATGATCACCAAGCTCTCGAAGGCCGAGATCCGGACCACGCATATCACGGGGATGGTCACCGACATCGGCATTGAACTGGGTAAGCTGTTCTACTGGAACCTGGCCAAAGCCGATGCCGCCAAGCCCATTGTGCTGGCCGACCGGAGAAAACTGCGAGTGCTCGTGACGCTGGTCGCGCTGTTCTTTACCGGCGGCGTAGTCGGGGCTGTGGGCTTCAGGCATGTTGGGTTCAGCGTCACCCTTCCATTGGCCACATTGCTGCTCGCCCTTGGTGCGGTACCCGTCATGGATGATGTGCGGATCCACATGTTGCGCTCGGATTTCCTCCCGCGGCAGGCCGCTCGTGCGCGCGTATGGGCACGCGAGGTCAAGCGAGACGTCCACGCGGTGTGGTTGGCAGCGCGCGACCCTCGCACGCCTCGGTATGCGAAAGCGCTAGCCGTGTTAGTCGCCGCCTATGCCTTATCTCCTATTGACCTGATTCCGGATTTCATCCCGGTCCTGGGCTATCTGGATGACGTGGTGCTGGTACCCCTCGGCGTGTTGCTGGTGGTCCGGTTGATCCCGGCTGAGGTGATGGAACAGCATCGCGCCGCCGCCGCGCTCGCTGCAGAGCGCCCCGTCAGTCGCGTCGCGGTCGTCGTGATTGTTGCGCTCTGGCTTGCCGCTGCTGCAGTGGTGGTGGCCTGGCTGGCTCGGCTGCAAGTTTGACTCGAACGCTCGAAATAGAAGTGGTGTACCCATGGTTGGGCAACTTGGTGCCAAATTGGGAACAGCGTGATGGCGTGGAGCCATGGATAACGTGCTTTGGGAGTGCTGCGAATGAATGCGCGTCCCATGCACGACTTTTGTGTGTCAGATGAACGATAACCAACAAACGAGCCTGCTTATGCTGATCGCGCTCGGCAAGGAGCGCGGATTCCTGACCCACGGTGAAATCAGCGACCATCTTCCTGACGGCAAGGACCAAGCCAGCATTACTGACAGAATTCTGGCGATGTTGGCGGAGCTTGGCATTGAGGTCGTGGATAGAGCGCCTGCTGACACGATGCTGTTAATCGAGGACGCGCCGGTCTCAAGCTCCGATGAGGCCACATTGGAGGAAGCTACCGCCGCCATCACGCAGAGCGATAACCGATTCGGTCGTACCACCGATCCCGTGCAGATGTATCTGCGGGAAATTGGCGCCGTCCAGTTGCTGACGCGCGACAACGAGGTAGAGATCGCGACCCGCCATGAAGAGGCAATCATGGAAATGGTTGACGCAATGGCGAGGTGTCCAACCGTCGTCTCCGAGATATTAGCCATGGCCGAGCAAGTCGAGCGCGACGAGTTGTCCGTAGATGAACTCGTTGATCACGTCGTCGATGCCCAAACCGTGCCCGCTGACAATCCGGGCAAGGATACCGGGTTACAGCTCGACGCCAGCGTAGGCGAGGAGGATGGAGAGCCCGATGATTGCGCCCGGAGTCCGAACACCGCCTCGAAGGCAACGTCAGCTGCCGCCTTGAAGCGGGATGTACTCGAGTGGCTCGCCAGCGTGCGAGCGCGGGTTATCGAATTGACCGCGTCCCACGGGCCTCATGAAGGTGGCACGCTCCGCGATATGCAGGCGCTGGCAGCGATTCGATGTGTGCTCGCCAAGCTGCGCTTCAGCCCAATCGCGATTGAGCGGCTCAGCCGAGTCCTCAACGTGCATCTTGAGGACGTTCGTCAAACGGAACGGCGACTCGCTGGAATCTTGATCGGTCAATGCGGCATGACACGCGATGAGTTCGCGCAGCGCTTAAAGGGTCGTGAAATCCAGTTCGACTGGCCGGAAGCGCTTGGGGCGGACTGTCCTACCCCCAACGGTTTGCTGCCGCGGCAGCTTCTGGAAATCCAGGCGCTGCAGCAACAACTGCTTGCCATAGAATCTCGCGCCGCTATTCCCCTTGAGGATCTGAGGGAAGTCGGCCGGCTGGTGACAAGAGCGCAGGTCAAGGCTCGCCAAGCAAGAGCCGAGATGATCGAGGCTAACCTTCGCCTGGTCGTCTCAATCGCCAAGAAATACATCAATCGTGGCTTGCCACTGTTGGATCTCATTCAAGAGGGCAACATCGGGCTGATGCGGGCGGCGGATAAATTCGACTACCGCCGTGGTTATCGATTTTCGACCTACGCGACCTGGTGGATTCGCCAGGCGGTGACTCGCTCTATTGCTGACAAGGCACCCACCATCGGCATCCCGATGCACCTCGTGGAGGTCGTTGGAAAGATCAATCGGGCCTCGCGCGAGTGCTTCAGTGAAACCGGAGCAATGCCGACGTCGGATATCTTGGCGGCCAAGGTGGGGATGAGCGAGAAGAAGATCAAGTCCATTTTGAACGTTGTCAAGCAGCCGGTATCGCTTGATATGCCGGTTGGGGAGAGCGGGGATGCGTTGCTGGGAGACACGTTGGCGGACGAGATCACCGCCTCTCCTCTTGATGCGGCAGTTCAAGCGGGGCTCAAGCGGGACTTGGAAGCCGTCTTGTCGACGCTGGGTGCGCGGGAGGCGAAGATTTTGCGGATGCGCTTCGGGATCGGCACTGCGACCGAGTACACGCTGGATGAGATTGGCCTGCAATTCGGCGTGACCCGCGAACGTATTCGGCAACTGGAAAGCCAGGCCCTGCGAAAGCTACGGAAGCCCGAGAGCACCGAACGCCTGAATGCCTATCGCGGCGAGTCGTGAGTGCTTCGCACGCGATGCGTTAGCAGGCCGGCAGGTCGACCAGAGGTACGCGGACAGGCCAATGGGGGTAGCCGCACAAATGATTAGTCAAAAAATTAGATTCTTTCGCTCACGGATTCCCTCATTCGAGTGCACCCCTGGATGCCATGACTGCTGTGGACCGGTGACGACCTCAACGGAAGAGATGTCGAGGCTTCCCGTCAAGAGCGATGCCGAGCACGAAGCTGCGCTTACAAACCTTAGTTGCCCTCATCTTGGCAACAAGGGGTGTCAAGTGTATGCTGAGCGCCCGTTGATTTGCCGGTTGTTCGGGACAACACCACGACTGGCCTGCCCGAACGGAAACCGGCCGGAGGCGATGGTCGATCCGTCTAYAGAACGGCAGATTCAGCGCTTTTTCCTTGAAACGCGTCACGTGTTGGTTTGAGGTAGCGGGCGCGGTCTCCTACATGGGCGCAACGCGGTTCGAGGAAATACAGATCCAGACCGAAGCTACGCCACAGATGATGGCCTCCCGACTGAAGGCGCTTGAAGCGGACGRCATGGTCGAACGCCACCCATATAGCGAAAAGCCGTTGCGCTATGAATACCGTCTGACGGACAAGGGGTGGGCGTTCTATCCCGTGATCTACGCGCTGCGCGCCTGGGGCGAAACGTGGGCAAAGAAGAAGGACAGGGAACTGGCGATGCATTTCGTGCATCGCGAATGCGGGGACGACGTCGGGCTTGCCAGCATCTGCCCGCACTGCGGGAAACCGGTGGAGCGCAAGGATCTGCACGCTTCAATGGGTAACGATTTCGCGACGGAACGCGCAGCGCGACGTGCTTCCTTCAAGCGGAAATAACTAGACATCACGAATGGCGGCACGAGGCGCCCATGTCGCCTGTCCACTGAGCGCATGCCTTAGTCTGGCGCGAACGGCTGTCCAGAAGCGAATCGGCCTGTTCCCGGCTGATTTCTGATATCCGAGACCTGGTACTCCTTCCACTCGATCAAGCGGTTGCGAGGTCGGCATTCGGCCGAGGCGCTCTCCGACTGATCGCGCCACCTTCACACTTCCCGACCGCCTCTCCAACACGCGCAGCGCATGCG
>NZ_JBFTND010000179.1:0-28846 GCF_056397305.1 Cupriavidus sp. 05N40 | reverse complement strand
GCTCTCCCCTGTGGATCTCGCTGCCAGCAAAATCGCGTGACTCGCCGATAACGATCGCGAAGACATTCGCGCACTCGTTGCAGTTGGACTGACGTCGGCAGATGAGATAGAGGAACGTGCAACAGGCGCCTTCGGCAGTTACGTAGGCGGAATCGAGATGCTACAGCGAAACACTCGCGATAGCGCGTGAAGAGGAACGCATCGCCGCTGCGGTGGCGGGTACGAGGGAACGTCCTGCGTTCTGACAGTTGCCGAGGCAGCGCGACGCCCCCGGCGTCCCACCTCTCCTGGCCTGCCGCCGCCCACGTGGGCCGCTAGTCACACCAGCCTCCGTATTTCCCCGGGATTGTGTTGACATTGTCTTCGCTGAATAATCGCGTCCTCAGCCACCGCCACGCACGATGCAGAAAGGGGTTGTTGTCTAGCGAATGAAAGGAGATCACATGTTTTGCTTCGAGTATGGAACCAGCAATGTCTATGCGCAGCTTGGCTTCGCCGACGCCGAAGAGATCCCGCTGAAGGCAAACATCGTGAAAGACATCACCGACCGCATTCAGGTCAGTGGGATGCGGTTGTCGGAGGCCGCCACCCTGCTCGAGACCTCGCAATCGGATCTTCTCCTGGCACTTTGCGRCAAGTTCCAGTCCTTCCGCGTGGCCGAACTGCACAAGTGGCTGGATAGGCTAAGCATCACCTTGCAATGATTTCCTCCGCAAGCCGCTGTCCGACCGCACCGGCGACAATCGCGCATCTAGTATCTGCATTGCCGCGGCGGACGACCTGGCTCCCCTCACTCCGGGACTTGCACCCTATGCAGGCAGTGCGGCAACGCTGTCGGCCTGCCGCCTGATCCTGTAAGCCGCGTTGCAATTGGGTAAGCGACTGGCCTTCCTCACCCTTGTGGACTTGGCCTCTGCTACGAACGCTTCCTGGCCGTCCTTGCAACCGACGCCATGGAGGCCCGTCCCGTGAAAAGGCAAGCCAGGAAGCTGCGTGTGCTGGCTGCCCTCTACTCCAAGAGGAACCGACCTGACGCCAGCCAACATTTGCACGGTTGTAGGTCAAGCTTGGCGATTAAGCGCGTTTTTAATTTTGGCGTGCGGCGTCACCCTCCTCTCCAGGCCAAGCGACGAATGAACTGCACTCTGGCCGCGCCAGGTACGTCGTGCGTCACTTAAGTAGATCCTCATACTGCGCTAAATCCGCGCCAACTTGTGGCGCAGTTTGAAGACCTGCGCCACAGCCCACATGTCCACTGCCCCGAGGAAGTTCGAACGTGGCCTCCCGGGAGCAGATGCGGAGCTTAGTCAGCATCGACCACATTTCATTGCCGCTATTGGCCTCGTCGCTTGCTGGCTCCATGGGTTGTGGGAGTTTGACGCTAGGCGATTAATTGCGTTTTGCTGCGAGGATAGGGCGGCTGAGGCGCCAGCCGACATGCCGACATGCTGGCTGCTGGCTGCTGGCTGCTGGCTGCTGGCTCGGGTCTTCAGAGGCGGTCGGTTGTGGCTGGTGTTACAGGAAGCCGTTAAAAAGCCCTGGCAGAGACCGCCCGGGCATTTTAGCGGCTTCAATTAGGCAACGCGCAGCCGGCATGACGGTGCCTCGTCCCGGATAAGCACCCTGCCCATAGCCCATTAGACGCCCTCCCGTTCCTTTAGGGCCGACTGGACGTCAACCATCGTCAATACTGCGCGTCAGAATCGATGCCGAAGCCCGATACCACCACCCACCTTGCTTCCTTTTTCACCCATGAATGTCGGTAGCGTGTAGCCGCCGTTGATTCGATTAAAGTCGACCTCCGCATAGACGTCCGTCCGCTTTGATAAGGCGTAGTCTGCGACCCCGTTCACCATAATCCGGCTGCCGTCGGCATTCTGCTGCCTGTCATAGTGCGCCGCGACAGACAGCGTGAGTGCAGAGGTTGCATCGATGGCGAAGCCGCCGGTGAAGACATCATTGCGCGTCGGGCTGACATCGAAGCGATTGTTGAGATAGCCGAAGGTCAGCTTGACGATGCCTGCCTGGTAGTTTCCGCCGAGACCCCAGACCTTGCGAGATTCCGGAGTGGTCAGTGCATTAGCCTGCTGCCAGAACGCGCCGACGTCGACGCGGCTGTCTGTGTATCCCACCGAGACACCATAGCTGGAACTACGCTTTGTCTGGCCCGGCACCTCCCCGAAGGTGTAGTGCGCACCTGCCGAGAATGCCCCCCACTGGCCAAAGTACTTGGCCATATTGTCTTGCCGTGGGCCCGTGTAGCCGTTGAGAATCGTAACGGCGTCCAGGTTCGGGTGCCCGTTCGGCTGGAAGCGGCTTGTCGCGTCGTACGCGGTGGTGAACTGGCGCCCAAAGGTGAGTCTGCCAAAGCCGACCTTGTTCAGCCCAACGAAGGCAGCGCGCCCGAACAGGCGAGGCTGCCCGTTCGTGGATTGTTCCCCGTAGCTGGCCGTCTTCGTGGCTTGCGACCCCATACCCGTTGTTGGATCAAACCCGCTTTCCAGATTGAACAGCGCAGACAAGCCACCCCCGAGCTCCTCAGTTCCGCGCATGCCCCAGCGTGAACCGTTGTAATAGCCGCTCGCAAGTTCGGCGAGATTCCCACCGCCAGCATTATTGTTGGAGTAGCGCACCATGGTATCCATGACGCCATACAACGTCACACTGGAAGTTGACTGGGCCTGCGCCTGTGCGGCAGTGGCGAACATCGTGAGGCAAAGGGCGATCTTTCGCTGCATTGAATCTGTTCTCCTCTTTTCTTGTGGATTTTCGAGCTCGCTGATTTGCCGCGACGTAGCCGCGAAACTCTGATATGGACATGTCGCATGAAAAACATGGGCGCAAGAAGCCGCTGCCTCGTATCGATGGAGGCAAAAACCGATACAGATGGATATTCCCAACGAAAAGTAGCCGTCTGGTTACCGGACTTGTCTCGGTACCAAAGCGATTGACATCGAAAGCTGCTCAGCAGCTTCAGATGGAGCCGCTGTAAAGCGGGAGATCTTCGGAGAGTTGAGAGCTGACCGCCCTCAATCGATGGTGATGTTCGCCTTGTGGACGACGCCTCGCCAAAGTTGAATCTGGTCCTTGATGTACGCCGCGAACTGCTCGGGCGTGTTGGACATCGGCTCAAGCCCTTCTTTGCGGAACAGTTCAAGCGTCTCGGGATTCTTCAAGGCGGCCACCACTTCTTTGTTGAGCCTGTCCACGATTGGCCGGGGCGTCCCGGCGACCGTCAGCAGTCCATACCACTGATCCGCGACGAATCCCTCAAAGCCTTTGGTCTCACTGATGGTCGGCACGTTGGGTAGCTGTGGCAATCGCTTCGCCGAAGCAACGGCGATGGGACGCAGACGGCCTGCCTTCAGGAAGGGGGAAAGAGGTGGATAGCCCGTCAGCGCTAGCGACGTCATGCCTGCGACCAAGTCACTCAGCGCCGGAGCGGTGCCCTTGTAAGGCACGTGCTGGATCTGCACATTCGCCCTCAGCTTGAAGTACTCGGTGGCAAGATGCGCAGCGCTGCCATTTCCCGCCGATGCATAATCGTAGCCATTGGGCTTGGCGCGAAGGGCTTGTATCAGACCATCCACGGTTTTCACGTCGAGCTTTTCGGGATTGACTGCCAGGACGTTGGGCACGCTCGCTACCAACGAGATAGGCGCGAAATCCTTCACCGGGTCGTAGGGCAAGCGCCGGTATAGGGTCGTATTGGCGCCAAATGTCCCGACTGCGCCCAGAATGAGCGTGTACCCGTCTGCCGGTTGCAGCTTCGCGTATTGGGTGCCGACAACACCCCCTGCCCCGGGCTTGTTTTCCACTACTACGGGCTGGCCGAGCGCGATGCTCAGCTGCTTGCCCATGACACGCGCAATGATATCGGTGCTACCACCGGGCGTGAATGGCACGACCAACGTGACGGGACGCGATGGATACTTGTCTGCGGCGTAAAGCACCCCAGGGACTACCGCGACACAACTGAGTGTCAACGCAAATGCAGCTTTCTTGAACATTGGATAAAGTCTCCTCGACTGATGCTCGAATTGATTGGCAAATGGGCGGCGGGCAATCGATCCTGCCCTACAAGGGCTCAGGAACGCGTGCCGCGAAACTCGATGTGCCGCTGCCGCTCAAGCAGTCGACGGGCCCGTTCGATGATAGGAAGGTCAATCATGCGTCCGTCCAGTTGGAACGATGCGCCGGGACATAGAGTAGCGAGCGCCAGACGGGCAATGCACGCTGCTTAGTGCGTTCAGCCATGCCTGTCATCGTGCCTGCTCCTCGATGGCCGTAGTGCGGTGTACGGTTGCGCCGATGGTCAGCAAGTTGTCGATATCCCGCTCGGCAACCCCGATGCTGCGCAGCAACTCAACGCTATGTTCTCCGATATGCGGCGCCGGCCAATTGAGAGTCGGTTCGTAGCTCGAGAAACGAATCGGATTTCGCAGATTGGTAATCGTCCCCTCGGTAGGATGTTCGACCTTCTGGAAGAAGCCCGTCTCGGCCAGGTGCGGGTCCTCCAGCACTGAGTCGAGCGTGTGCAATGGAGCTGCGGGAATGTCTGCTGCTTCTAAGATTTCAAGCCACTCTCTTGTGGTTCGTGCCGCAAATGCCTCGTTACGGATACGGAACATCTCCCCGATGTTCTCGAAGCGTGCCCGCTTTTCGGCAAAGCGCGCGTCAGTGCGCAGTTCGGGGCGTCCTATGGCCTCGAACATGGCGAAGACTTGTGCGTCGGTATTGGCCGTCACGCAGATATAGCCATCAGCAGTTGGAACTGGCCGGGAGTTGGGGTCAAGTAGTCGCGAGTCCCCGGTGTCGCCAAGGGGTGGGTCAAAAGTCTTCAAGAACAAGTGCTCGGCCAGCACAAATGCGGTCATGCACTCGAACATGGGAACTTCGATAGCCTGCGGCCCGCCGTGGCGCAGTCTCTGCACCACTGCCATCAGGATGCAGTTGGCGACCATCACACCGACGGTACGGTCGGCAATGACCATCGGCACGAAGCGAGGCTGTCCGTCGCCGCCGTTGTTGATGGCAGCCAGGCCGGAGGCTCCCTGAATAATAGAGTCGTAGGCCGGCTTGTCGCGATAGCGCCCCTGCTGGCCGAAGCCCACCACGCTGCAATAGATGAGGTCGGGCTTGATTCTGAACAGATCCTCAGCCGACAGCCCAAGGCGCGCGGCGGCAGCCGGCCTCATGTTATGCACAACCACATCCGCGGTGGCGATCAGCTTTTTGAGGGCGTCAAGAGCGCCCGGCTTTTTCAGGTCCAGCGCCAGGCTCTTCTTGTTGCGATTCAGGTGCAAGTATTTGGCGGCCATGCCTGGCGTCGGCGAGCCCCCTCCTATCCAGCGGGCGAGGTCGCCAGATGGATGCTCAACCTTGATGACTTCCGCGCCAAAGTCAGCGAGGAACTGGGTTGCATAGGGTCCGACCACGACTTGCGTCAGGTCGACGATGCGCAGGCCACCCAGAGGGGCAACACCTTCGCCTGCGGCGGCGGCTTCTTGCGGAGTGGACGCGTTCATGCCACCTCCTGCATGCCGGAGCCTTGCAGCGTCGTTTTCCCCGTTTCTGTCACGACTCGGAACGCAATTTCGCCGGGATTGTCACCGGTGCGGCTCTCGACCTGAAATGATTCACCCTCAAACAACGGCGCCGTGTTGCGCGTCGTGATGCCTGCCAGGCGCACTCCACCCCAGGCATGGTGGACGTGCTCGGCGGCGAAAAGCGCGGAGAGGCCTCCGTTGACGACCAAGCGAGGATAGCCTTCTACCTCCGTGGCGTACGGATAGTCATAGTGAATGCGATGGCCGTTGAAGCAGAGGGCGCTATAGCGGAAGAGCGTTACGGCGTCCGCCACAATGGTGATGGATCGATGTGTCGCTTCGAAAGGAGCTTTCGGCGATGCGTTGACCGGGCCACTGGCCTCACCCAGAGCGTTGTTTCGATAGACGATATCCTGCTCTTCGACTACCACATTACCAACTGCGTTGCTGACGGTGTGGCGCACCGTCACGAAGACCAACAGTCCGGAACTGCCTTGCTTGGGCGTGACGGAGGCGATGGCGGACGTCCGAGTGAGTTCGTCGCCGATCCGTATGGGAGCGAGGAACTGGATTCGCTTGCCCGCGAACATGCGCTTTGGCAGCGGTACTGGGGGCAGAAAATCGCCTGGCGCGGGATGGCCGTCCCGGCCCAGCTGAGACCGCGACACGACGCGCGGGAAAAGCACGCTGTACCACATCTGGGGAAATTCAACACCTTGCGCGAAGGAAGTGCTGCGAGGGGACTCAAGGGTGGCCATCAAGCGCTCGGCCAAGGGCACCGTAACGACGTCGGTTGCCGTCTCGCTGCGGCCGATCCAGGATTGCAGCGCGTCGAGGGATGCCGGCGTAATGCTGGAGGTCATGCTGTTGTCTCGCTTGGGTTTTCCATGCCGCCATGGTAGTTTCCCGGGACGTTTCCAAGAAATGGTAAATTTCAGATTAGGATTCCAAACTGGAATAGTCGTGTTGGCACCGGCGGTTCGGGGCCCCGCCTCAAGAACGCACCATGGGAAGAGACTCGCCACGGGCAGCCAGGGTGAGCGCTGTTCCTAGCAAGGAAGCATCATGAAACTGCAGCAAGTAAGGGCTTTCTGCGCCGTCGTGGACTACGATATGAACGTGTCACGGGCCGCCCGGGAACTTCATACGACCCAGTCAGCGGTCAGCAAGCAGATCGCACTGCTGGAGGAAAGCCTTGGGGCAGCGCTGCTAATCCGCTCCAAGAGCCGCATCTTCGGCCTTACTGACGTTGGAGAACGGACGCTGCAATGCATGCGCAGCATGTTGGCCGCAACGGAGGACATTGCCCACATCGTTGCGGATCACCGACGGGAGGCGAATGGCCGCCTGGCCATCGCCACCACGCATACCCATGCCCGCTATGTGCTGCAGGACATCGTGCCCTCGTTCTCCAAGCGCTACCCCAGCGTGGGGCTACATCTGGTACAGGCTTCCCCATCGGAAATTGCACACTTGGTGGCCACCGGCGAGGTGAACCTCGGGCTTTCCACCGCGCCTCAGTTCCTGCAACCGACGCTCGCAGCCATTCCTTGCTACGAACTCGCGCATGTTCTGATTGGGGAACGTGGCCATCCGGTGTTCGATGCCCAGCCGCTAACGCTTGAGGCCATCGCTCGTTATCCGCTGATTACCTACAGCGAGCAGCACGCCATTGGCCGACGCGTCCACGAAGCCTTCGAGGATGCCGACCTGATGCCCAAGATTGCTGTGCGCGGGGCCGATGTCGAGATTATGAAGAATTACGCCGCCTCTGGCGTGGGGCTGGCTATCATCCCGCTCGTTGCGTACTCCCGCTCACATGATCGCAAGCTGGATGCAAGCCCCGTAGACCACCTGTTTCCCACTAGCACCGTCTATGCGCTCGCCAGGCGAGGCGCCTACTGGCCACGCCATTTGTACGAGTTCGTCGGGAAATTGGCACCTGACCTCACGCCGGCGGCAATCGAGGAGGCCTTGCTCAATGCCGCGCAACCGAGCTGATGGATGGCGCCGGCACTCTCGCTAGCACCCTGCGCTTTTCGCACCCTGCTAGCGGATGATCGCGCGGACCTGGCGTCCTTTTCCGGCTCGCCCTTGTCGTCAAAGCATCTCTATGCGTGCGGCCCGGCGGGCTTCATCGAAGCCGTGCTAGACGCCGCGCGGGCCGCCGGATGAGCGGCGACATTGAACACACGAAACGAAGCGCCAGGATCCGGGGGAAGGCAGCCAGAAGGCGTCGGAAGTACTTCGATTCTTGCTACCTATTCTGTGGCGCTGCACCTGATTCTGATGGAAGTGCTTGGCATGGCTGCGGTGAATGGTGCGAATCGTCGCCCGCGAAGGAGGCGTCGGATCAGGTAGCGGTCGCGGCTCGTCCGGATGCATGGCCGTGAAAGCGACGCTGTTCGTGGTCATCCACGGCCACGAACAGCATTTCCCAGCCGGCGCCATCCACTCTGCCGCGACGGCTGCCTGCCACGTGGTGGCTGGGCAGCTCAATACACCAGAGCTTCTCGGAGCAAGTCGCTCGACGCGCATGCTCGTAACGCACAACCGGCTAGCGGCTGCAGGTCACTGAGCGTTGACCGCGTTCAACTGAATAATCTGCGCCATGATTTCCTCGATGTGTCCGGTCTGCTGGTTCTATCGTCACTCCAGGCTAATCCACGTCGTCTTCAGATCGGTGTACTTGTCCAGCGCATGCAAGGACTTGTCCCGTCCCGAGCCGGACTGCTTCACGCCGCCGAACGGCACCGTCACATCGCTGTCCATATAGCAGTTGACCCATACCAGCCCCGCCTGCAGCTTGCGCGATACGCGGTGGGCGCGGGCCAGATTGGATGTCCAGAGCCCCGAGCCCAAGCCATAGGGCGAATCGTTGGCCATGCGGATGGCCTCGTCTTCCGTATCGAACCGGGTCACTGCCAGCACCGGGCCGAAGATTTCCTCGCGCACGATAGTGAGCGACTGCGTCGGGCACTCGAAGATGGTTGGCTGCATATAGAAGCCGCCGCTATCTGCATGCGCACGTTTGCCACCGGCGCGCAGGCGGGCACCTTCGTCCTCGCCGCTCTTCACGTAGGACATCACCCGCTGCAACTGCGCGCCGTCGACGATGGCGCCCATTGCAGTAGCAGGGTCCAGCGGATCGCCCGGCTGCATGCGCGCGGCATGCGCTTCCAGCTTCTCCATGAACGCATCATAGATGCCGCCTTGCACATACAGGCGGRAACCGGCGATGCAGATCTCGCCCTGGTTGCTGAAAATGCCAATGGCGGCGGCCTGCGCGGCACGGTCCAGGTCCGGACAGTCGTCAAAGACGATGTGCGGCGACTTGCCGCCGCACTCTAGCCACACGCGCTTGAGATTGGACTGCCCCGAATACTCCATGAAGCGCTTGCCGGTTGCGGTGGAACCGGTAAAGGCAATGCAATCCACATCCGGATGGCGGCCCAATGCCTGCCCGGCGGCAGCGCCAAGACCCGGGACCACATTGAAGACACCTGCCGGAATGCCGGCCTGCTCGGCAAGTTCCGCCAGCCGTAACGCGGTCAGCGGCGATTGCTCCGCCGGCTTCAGCACCACACTGTTACCTGCGGCCAACGCAGGCGCCACCTTCCAGCTGGCCATCAGCAGCGGATAGTTCCAGGGCACCACCGCCGCGACCACGCCCAACGGCTCGCGCGTGATGGTGGCCAGCACGCTCGGACCGGTAGGCGCGATCTCGTCGTATATCTTGTCGATGGCTTCGCCGTACCAGGCATAGGTGCGAGCGGCCTCGGGAATGTCGTATTGCAGCGTCTCGGCAATGGGCTTGCCCATGTCGAGCGTTTCCAGCAGCGCCAGTTCTTCGCGGTGCGCGTCGATCAGCTGCGATAGCCTGAGCAGGGCCGCCTTCCGGACGCTGCGCGGCAAGTCCGACCAGACGCCGGACCGAAACGCTTTGCGCGCGGCACGCACGGCGCGGTCGACATCCTCGGCGCCGCAGGCAGCAACCGTGGCGAGCACCTTGCCGGTAGCGGGGTTGAGGGTCTCGAAGGTGGCACCATCGGCGGCGTCAACCCAGCAGCCGTCGATATAGGCTTGCGAACGGATCGGCACCGCTTCCGCCTGCTTGCGCCAATGGGCGAGATCTCGCAGATTGTTCATCGTGGGTTCCTTGCATTCATTGGGAATCGGCAAGCTCAGGCGTTAGCCTGTGCCACCATGGCGCCGAGCAGTACATTGGCCCCGGCCTCCAGGTGCTCCGGCTTGGCGTCTTCGATCTCGTTGTGGCTGATGCCGTCCTTGCAGGGCACGAAGATCATCGCGGTGGGCGCGATGCCGGCGATGTAGACGGCGTCATGGCCGGCGCCCGTAACGATGTCCTGGTGGCTGTAGCCCCTGGCGGCCGCCTGCTCGCGCACATGGCCGATCAGTTCCTGCGCGAACGGCGTGGGCGCGAAGTACTGCACGTCTTCCACGGCCACATCGAGGGCCGCGCCGGTGGTGGTGCCTTCCGCCACGGCGGCACAGGCGGCGCGAAGCCGTGCATCCATCTCGGCAAGCCGCGCAGGATCGAGGTGGCGCAGGTCGACCGTGAACTTCACGGCCCCGGGGATGACATTGCGCGACGACGGATGCACATTGACCACGCCCACGGTACCGCGCCCGTGCGGCGCGAAGTCGTTGGCGATGCGAATCACTTCCTGCATCAGGAAGGTGGCGCCGTAGAGCGCGTCCTTGCGCAGAGGCATCGGCGTGGGGCCGGCGTGCGCCTCCATGCCGGTCACGGTGACGTCATACCAGCGCAGGCCGAGCGATCCGGTCACTACGCCGATCACCTTGTCTTCCGCTTCCAGCACGGGGCCTTGCTCGATATGCGCTTCGAAGTATGCGCCAATCTGGCGGCCGACTTCCGCATCGCCGGCGTAGCCGATCGACGCCAGTTCGTCCGCCACGCGCTTGCCGTCGGTATCGGTGGCCGACAGTGCGATCTCCAGCGGAAAGACGCCGGCGAACACGCCGGAACCCATCATTACCGGGACAAACCGGGAGCCCTCTTCATTGGTCCAGATCGCCACCTCTAGCGGCGCTTCGGTGGTGATGCCGTGGTCGTTGAGGGTGCGCATGACCTCCAGCCCCGCCAGCACGCCGTAGCACCCGTCGAACTTGCCGCCGGTGGGCTGCGTGTCGATATGGCTGCCGGTCATGACCGGAGCCAGCGCGTCGTTGCGTCCGGCGCGGCGGCCAAAGATATTGCCAACCTTGTCGACCGTCACGCTGAGGCCGGCATCGCGCATCCATCCGGTCACCAGGTCGCGACCCTGCCCGTCAAGCGCAGTGAGCGCCAGGCGCGCGTTGCCGCCCTTGGGCGTGGCGCCGATCGCCGCGAGGTCCATCAACGATTGCCACAAGCGGTCGCCATTGATTGCGAGTGCGGTCATCTCATTTCTCCTTGCACGGTCGTGGCCATTACTTGGCGTCGGATTGCCGGGCGAAGGCTTCCGAGCGGATCTGCGACAGTGTCATGCCGGGCGCAATGCCGTCGGCGTCATAGCGCAGCTCGAGCAATGCCGGCAATTGCTGGCTATTGGCGAACGCCAGCGCACGCGCGAACGCGGGACCGAACTCTTCATCGCTTGCAACGATCTCGCCATAGCCGCGATAAGCGCGAATCAGTTCGCTGAATTCCGGATTGTCGAAGCCCAGCGCCACGGTGCGGCCAGGGAACTCGCGCTCCTGGTGGGCGCGGATAGTGCCCCAGATGCCGTTGTTGAACACCAGCACGACGATCCCGACGCGATACTGCATGGCCACGCCGAGCTCCTGCAGGTTCATCTGGAAGCAACCATCGCCCGCGTAGCAGATCACGGTGCGATCGGGGTTCTCGAGCTTGGCGGCAATGGCGGCGGGCAGGCCGTAGCCCATCGATCCCACGGTCGGCGCCAGGCTGGTGCCGACGCCCTTGAAGCGGTAGTAGGCATGCGGGTACAGCGCGTAGTTGCCAGCGCCCACGGTGATGCAGGTGTCTTCTGGCACGTTGTCGCGCACGTGGCAAGCAGCGACATTGAGGTTGAGCGCGCCGGGCGCGGCCTTGGGTTCTTGCTCCGACAGATACGCCTGATGCGATTCATGGCCGGCATTGCGCGCACCGCGCGCGGCCGTTGGCGATAGCTGGCTCACCGCGGCGGCAAACGACACGACATCGGCGGCAATGGGCAGCGTCGGATGGAACACGCGGCCAAGCTCGTTGGCGTCCGGGTACACATGGATCAGGCGCTGCTTCGGCAGCGGGCTTTCCACCACCGTATACCCCTCGCTGGTTGCCTCGCCCATGCGGGTGCCTACGGCGATCAGCAGGTCACTCTCCAGTACGCGCTGGCGCAGCGAATCCGGCATCGCCCAGCCCACGTGGCCGGCGAAATTGGGATGATGGTTATCGAAGCACTCCAGGCGGCGCCACGCAACCCCGACCGGCAACGCAAAGCGCTCGGCAAACCCCTCCATCTGTCGGGCGGCTTCCGGCGTCCAGCCGGAGCCGCCGATCAACAGGAACGGCCGCTCGGCCTGCTCGACCAACTCGGCCAGCGACGCGATGGCATCCGGCGTGGGCGCGCTGTACGCACGGCGATAGCGCGGGACGTCGGCGACCCTGGCCTTGCCCCATAGTGTGTCCTCTGGCAGCGCCAGCACGACCGGGCCAGGCCGGCCGCTGGTGGCCACCGCAAACGCGCGCGCGATGAATTCGGGAATGCGATCGGTGCGATCGATCTGCGCCACCCATTTGGTCATCTCCCCGAACATGCGGCGGTAGTCGATCTCCTGGAATGCTTCGCGCTCGTAGAAGTCATTTCCGACCTGGCCAACGAACAGGATCATGGGCGTCGAATCCTGGTACGCCGTGTGCACCGCGATGCTGGCGTTCGTGGCGCCCGGGCCGCGCGTCACAAAGCAGATGCCAGGCTCGCCGGTGAGTTTGCCATGGGACTCCGCCATATAGCCTGCTCCGCTCTCCTGCCGGCAGACGATGGGCTGGATCTTGTCCTGATGGTCGTACAGCGCGTCGATGCAAGGCAGATAGCTTTCTCCCGGCACCAGAAAGACGCGCTTTACGCCCTGGATAATCAGTTGGTCAATCAGGATCTGACCGCCATTGCGCTCAGGCAGGGCCTGTGAAGTGCGAGGAGATTGGTTGCTCATGTCATTGGTTCCGTTGCTTTCCCGGCCGCCGCTGAATTAACGGCGACCGGGCTCGTTGAATTTTCTGTATGCGGCGACTTGCCGGACGACTCAGCGATCCAGGCCGCCCATGCACAGGTACTGGATTTCGAGGTAGTCCTCGATGCCGTACTTCGAGCCTTCGCGGCCAAGCCCGGACTGCTTGACGCCGCCGAACGGCCTTTTTCGCGGCTTACTGAAGCAGTGCGCCAGCCAGGATTTCAAGGCCTTCGTCCATCACTTCGTCGGAAATCGTCAACGGAAACAGGAAGCGAACGACATTGCCGTGGACGCCGCAAGACAGGAGCAGCAACCCCTTCTCCATGGCGCGGGCCTGCACCAGCTTGGAAAACTCCGGATTCGGACTGCCGTCGCGCTTCCGGAACTCCACGGCGATCATGGCGCCAATGCCACGCACTTCGCTGATCTCCGGCACGCGTGACTTCAGAGGCCCTGCACGGGTTCGAAAATGAGGGCTGCGACGCGCTTCGGGTCGATGTCGGCCTTGAACAACTGCTGCAGCGCGTTGATCGAGTCCTCGACGCTTACGCCGTGCAAGGCATACGGGTACGGCGCGTGGAACACATCTGACGGGAAGGGTCCGAAGCCGACTTTGTAAGGCACGACCTTGCCGGTCAAGGCCATGCCCATCATGGTGCGGCCGTGGAAACCGCCCGAAAAGGCAATCACGCCAGGACGGCCGGTGGCGGCGCGGGCGATCTTGATGGCGTTCTCGACGGCTTCGGCGCCCGTGGTAAAAAAGGCGGTCTTCTTGGCGAATGCGCCGGGCACGCGGGCATTGATTTTCTCGGCCAGCTCGATATAGCTGGCGTAGGGCACGATCTGGTAGGCCGTGTGGGTGAAGCGCTCCATCTGCTCCTGCATGGCCTGGATCAGGCGCGGGTGACGGTGGCCGGTGTTGAGCACCGCGATGCCCGCCGCAAAGTCGATATAGCGATTGCCCTCCACATCCCAAAGCTCCGCATTCTTGGCGCGCTCGGCGTAGAAATTGCACATCACACCGACGCCGCGGGGGGTGGCGGCATCCTTGCGGCGGACCAGGTCTGCGTTCTTCATGACATTGCTCCTTTGGTTTGGCGTTGTATCCGGGGTCTTCGACCCGTCTAGTCTTGTTAGAGGTGTTCCCGGCGTCGCATTGCATCCTGCGACCCTACCGGTAGACTGATGGCCGGACCAATTCTATGTTTTTCTTTCGGAAACGCCAAATCAATTCTGATATTTGACCCGGTGGTCCGTCCAATCAAAGGGAAATTACCCTCACATCGATGAACACGGAACAAAAATAAGTCCTATGAGTCACTTTTTATTGGGACCATATTGGCCGGACCAACGATTCGACAATCGTCGAAAACTGGAGGGACTTCCATGACACCCCTTGAATTGAGGGCCGGTTTTGGGTATTGATCAGACCATCAGTCAATTCCACCGTGGCACCCATTCCAATGTCATCCCTTCAAGCAGTTTCAGCTCAGCGCCTCTACCGGCTGATCGCAGACCAGATTGCCAGGAAAATCAGTGCCGGCGAATTTGCCCCGGGTGAGCGCCTGCCGGCCGAGCGCGAGCTCGCCGAGCAGCTCAACGTCGCGCGCTCGACGCTGCGCGAAGCGCTGATCGCCCTTGAAATCGGCGGCTATATCGAAGTGCGCGTCGGTAGCGGCGTCTTCGTGCTGGAACCCAAGGAGACCGGGGTGAACACCGCGAATGGCACCGAGCCAGCATCGGACGCCAGCACGGAAATCGACAGCCGCCTTGGAGCCGCGCTGGAAGCCAGTCCGTTTGAGTTGCTGGAAACACGCACCCTGTTCGAACCGGAGTGTGCCGCCCTGGCGGCCCAGCACGGCACGCCAGAGCAGATCGCCGCCATCGAAGAAGCGCACCGGCAGATGAATCCCGATCAATCTCCGGAAGCCGACGACTTCGCCCACGACCGGGCTTTCCACGAAGCCATCGCCGATGCCTGCGGAAATGCCGCCCTGGCATCAGTCGTCACGCATGTCTGGGATCTTTGCGAAGTCAGCCCGCTATACAAGCGCCTGGATAAGCACTTTGTGGACGCATCGGCCTGGCGCGCTGCGGTAGGTGAACACGACCGGATCGTAACCGCCATCGTGGCCCGCGACCCCATACGGGCACGCCATGCCATGGCTTTCCACCTGCTGGCAATCGTCTCCCGCCTCTCGGAAAGAGATCGAGCATATTGCCGAATAGACCTGCCGGACCCGGGGCCAGCCGGGTCATAACCCCCTACCCTTCGCACCCATCCAGGGCAAACMTGACCATCCCCCGCTCCCGCCAGCCTCCACGCGCACCACGCATGCGCATCAACTTGGTTTAAAAGAGTCCAATAAAGTACTTTTTTGGCTGGCACACAGATTGCGTGTTCGGGAAAACGGTACATCAGACGACCAAACAGGCCGGACCACCCGCCCACCAGACCTAGAGAAACTACCTATTACCCTGGTTTTTCTGGTCGTCTACGATATATTGGTCTGACCACCCGGTCGAAAACGCCTTTGCGCGCCATTCAGGAAGCCACATGAACACCGACAACGCCCCCATCATCTCGCCGGAAACCGGTCAGCCACCCCGCAATATGAAAAAGATCGCCGCCGCCAGCGTCATCGGCACGACGGTCGAGTGGTACGACCTGTTTATTTCGCCACGGCTTCGGCCCTGGTCTTTAACAAGGTCTTCTTCCCCGCCTTCGACCCGCTGACCGGAACGTTGCTGGCCTTCGGGACCTTTGCCTCGGCCTATATAGCCCGCATGGTCGGCGCCGCGCTGTTTGGGCATTTCGGCGACAAGGTGGGCCGCAAGTCCATGCTGCTGGTCTCGCTCATCATGATGGGCACGGCCACGTTCGCCATCGGCCTGCTGCCGGACTACCACTCGATCGGTATCTGGGCGCCCATTCTCCTGCTGACCCTGCGCGTCATCCAAGGCCTTGCGCTGGGGGGTGAGTGGGGCGGCGCAGTGTTGATGGCGGTGGAACATGCACCGGCCAACCGGCGCGGGCTCTATGGCTCATGGGTGCAGATCGGCGTCCCTGCCGGCACGCTAATTGCCAACCTGGCATTTCTGCTCAGCAATACGGTGATGTCCAATGAGGCCCTGTTGTCCTGGGGCTGGCGCATCCCATTCCTGGCCAGCGTATTGCTGGTCGGCGTGGGCATGTACATTCGACTGAATACCTCCGAGACGCCGTCGTTCAGCAAGGTCAAGGCCAGTGCCGCGCAAGTCAAGATTCCCCTGGCCGAAGTTCTGACCAAATCGTGGAAGCAGGTCCTGCTGGGCGGCATTGCTACCATGTCCACCGGCACGGCTTTCAACCTGATCGTCGCCTTTGGCCTCACCTACGGCACCCAGACGCTGGGTTTCTCGCGCAACCAGATGCTATCGATCGCACTGATCGCGTGCGCGCTTTGCGTGGTGCTGCTGCCTCTGTTCGGCCTGCTCTCCGACAAGATCGGCCGCAAGCCCGTGATCATTGGCGGGATACTTGCCGAGGCACTACTCGCCTTCCCGCTGTTCTGGCTGCTCGACACCAAGGTGTTTGCCTTCGCCTTGTTTGGCTACCTGCTGATGATGGCCGCTTTCGCCGCCAACTACGGTCCCATCGCGACCTTCCTGGCCGAGTTGTTCGGCACCAAGGTGCGTTACTCCGGCCTGTCGATCAGCTACATGCTGTCCGGTCTGCTGGGCAGCGCGGCCACGCCGATCATCACAACGGCGCTGCTGTCCGCCACGGGCCGCGGCTCGTCGGTGGCGTGGTACATGATCGGGTCCGCGCTGATTTCCGCCGTGGCGCTGCTACTGCTTGCCGAGACACTGAGGAAGGAGGCGTCTGCCCCGGCCTCCCCGATGGATGCCAAGACCTCGCTGTCCTGAACCGCATTGCCGGACCGATACCATGCAAATCAACCTCGACGTCGCGCTACTGAGCCGGCTTGAACGCGTAAGCTTTCCCACACTCGGGCACTTCCTTGAAGATGGCTTTGCGAGCCACGAAATCCGGGCGCTCACGCCCAATGTGAAGTTTGTTGGCCGTGCCGTCACCCTGCGCCTGGCCACACCCAATGCCATTGCCGTGAACCGCGCGCTGGCCCGCCTCGCGCCCGGCGACGTACTGGTGATCGACGCCTGCGGCGATCACGCCCACGCGCCGGTTGGCGCGGTTACCGGCACCGCCGCATTGTGCGCGGGCGCCAAAGGCATCGTGGTGGATGGCGTGACAACAGATATCCTGGAACTGCGTGCGATGGGGATACCGGTGTTCGCGCGGGGCACCAGCGCCCTCACCACGAAGCGGATCGATGAAGGCCGCAGCGCCGTCAACGAGCCGGTGATCTGTGGCGGTGTCACCGTCAATCCCGGCGACTTCGTCCTGGCGGACGACAACGGCGTGGTATTCCTGGCCTCGGATGTGGCCGCCGGCATCATTGACCAGGCACTGGCGTCCGATGAAGCCGAGCCCGCCATCCTGGCGCGCCTGCGGGCGGGTGAGGCCGCTGCTACCGTACTGTTCCAGGGCGCCTGATTGCCGCCCGATCTCAATGCAATACAGAATGCGAGATTCCTCATGAGCACCCAGCCCCAACGTGTGGCGACGCGACCGGCAGCGCTGCGGCGCAGCTGGATCTTCGTGCCGGGCCTGGACCCGGTACTTCAGCACACCGCGATGGAGAGCGGCCCCGATGTGGTGGTCGCCGACCTCGAAGAATTCACCAGCCCTGCAGACCGCCCCGCAGCGCGCGCGCGGATCGTTGCCTTGATGGCCGAATGCCGCGCGCGCGGTATCGTCGGTGCCGTGCGCATCAACAAGCTCGATGGCGATGGACGGGACGACCTGCGCAGCGTCATGCCAGGCGCGCCCGCCGCCATCTTCCTTCCCCACACGGAAACGGCGGAGCAGATCGAGTTACTTGACCAGGAAATCACCAGGTTGGAGCGCGAATTCGGCGTAGCGCCCCGGCAAACGGAGATCGTACCGACACTGGAATCCGCGCGCGGCATCGTCTGCGCCGCCGCTATCCTGTCGGCCAGCAAGCGGATCAGCGCCTGCCTGCTGGCGGCCGAGGACCTGAGCGCGGATCTGGATGCGGTACGCGCCCAGGACGGCATCGAGTTGCACCATATCCGCGCGCGCTTCCTGGTCGATTGCATTGCCGCAGGCTGCGTGCCGATCGACTGCCCGTTCAACTACCAGGATCCCACCGCGCTGTCGGCCGACCTGGCCTGGGCCCGCCGGATTGGGCTCAAGGCAAAATGCACCGTGTATCCGCATCAAATCGCCGCCATCCACGCGGCGTTCACACCGTCTGYGCAACAGGTCGTGCAAGCGCAGGATAATGTCCGCAGGTACGAGGCGGTTCGCGATGGTCGGCCCGCCGAGGGCGCGCGGGTGGACCCGCCAGACTACAACACCGCGCGCAGGCTATTGGCGCGCGACGCCAGTTTCCGGCAATGGGCGCTGGACAGCGGCGAAACGGCTTCCTCCTAGCGCCGCCGGGAGCACGGCAGGGACAAGATGCATCCCGGCGCGCCCCTTCCCACCAGCCGTTCAGGCAGACTCGCCCGCTATGGGCGTTGCCTTGCGCATGCGCCGCGCGCGCGCATGCAGCCGGCGCAATATCACGTCGAATGACTCCAGTTGCCGGTTGATCTCCGCCTGGCCCTGCTCCACCAGATAGGCCCGGAAGGCAACCGCCACGCGCGGCAGGCGTACACCCGGCAGGTTCAACACATACCAGTCGCGCTCGATGGGATTGCCTTGCAGCGGCAGAAGTCCGATCAGCCCTGCCTGGAACTCCAGTGTGCACGCGTGCAGAGATAGAAACGCTACGCCCAGGCCCGCAGACACCATCCGCTTGATGGCCGCGTTGCTGGAAAGCTCGGAACCCCGAGGCAGCCGCAGACCCGCCTCCTTGAAAAGACGCTCCACGGTGTTGCGCGTCCCCGAGCCGCGTTCGCGCACCAGCAAATTCTCCTCTACCAGATCTTGCAGGGTGAGATGGCGGCGCGACATCAGCGGATGGTCCGGTGCCGCGATAAACGCCATCGGATGCTTGGCAAAGGCGGTCGCATGAGTGCGGATATCCGTGGGTGGCCGGCCAATGATGGCGAGGTCGATCTCATGCATCGCGAGCATGCGGACGATCTCCTCGCGATTGCCGACATGAAGCTTGATCTTGACATCTGGGCTGTCCGCCGTGAATGCCACCAGCATCGATGGCAGCAGGTATTCCGCAGTCGTGATGGCACCCACCCGGAGCGTCCCCGCGAGACTGCCCTTGAGCGCCGCCACCTCCTCGGTGGCGTCGCGCCAGAGCCGCAGTATCTGCCCGGCGTAGCCGGCCATCACCTCGCCCGCAGGCGTGAGTTGCATACCCCGGCCCGCACGCTGCACCAGTGGCGCCCCGATGGCCTCCTCCAGCAACTTGAGCTGCAGCGACACCGTGGGCTGCGTGATGTGCAGCTCCTCCGCTGCCCGAGATACACCACCCAGGCGGGCAATGGCATCGATGGCGTTGAGCTGCCGAAAAGTGGTGGTTCTATTCATAGTAGAAAACCTATCAGTCGGTTTTATAAACTAATTTTTCAATATGAAGCGGCTACCTTATAGTGCTCTGACCGGAAACGCAATCGCGTCCGCGTATCGAAAAACGCAGTGCATAGGGGACGGAAGATGTCGCTTGAATTGCTAGTGCTTACCCTGGACGATGTGCTCATCCGGGCGGACGAACTAAGGTACGGTATTGATAACGCTTCGCAAAAAGGCGGCTCCGCTCACTCGCAACAAGCGACCTATCGCGACGGCTGTGGCATCCGCATCCGCGCCCAGGCAGCAGCACTCATGCATAGCGCTGAGATGGATGGTGCTCGACTGGCACTCGCGGCCCCCATCTCGTCGCGGATACTGTGTGGGCTGCTCGACGCCGCCATCGGACCGGACTGGCCCGATCGTTTCACCGTGGTCGCCACTGCCGACGCCCTATCCTCCAGAGAGACAGAAGCTGATCTCTACAGGCTGATACTGCGCACAACAGGCGTGCCGGCGCACCGCGCGTTGCTGATCTGCGCCACGCAAAGCAGCCTGCGCGCCGCCAAATCCATTGGGATGCATACCGCTGCCGTACAGCCGGAAGGCAGCGACGTGCCGCAATATGAGGGGACAACGCTTCCGAACTCCACCGGCGCGGTCTGGCCGGACTTCCACACGCTGGAGTTGATCGCGAATGGCCTGTCCCCTTCCCATAGCGCTTGCCGCGCCACAGCTGTGCCGGCAGTGAGCTAGATCGTCAGCCTGCGTGCCACGGCTTGCAAGACCCAAATTGCGGAGATTCCCATGAGAAAGATCGTTATCGTCGGCGGCGGCGCCGCAGGACTACAGGTGGCCACGCGCCTCGGCCGGCGTCTTGGCAAGCGCGGCCTAGCCGAAGTCATTCTGATCGATCGTAGTCCCACGCATCTGTGGAAGCCCTTGCTACATGAGGTGGCTGCAGGTCGCCTTGAGCCCGTTGTCCACCATACCTCCTTCGCCCTGCAGGCTGAACGTCATCGGTTTCGCTTTGTACAAGGCGAACTGCAAGCGGTAGATCGTAGCAACCGCACCATCTCCATTGCTCTCTCCGGCACGGGAGACGGCGAGAATGGCCAGGTCCAGTCCATTGCCTACGATAAACTGGTGCTCGCTGTTGGCGGTGTCACCCAGTACTTTGGCGTGCCGGGAGCAAGGGAGCACGCCTTGACGCTGGACAGCGTCAGTAGCGCGGAGGAAGTGCGTGAGCGCGTATTTACCGCCTTGCGCCGTCGTACCGCGCTGGCCGACACTCAGCAACAAGCGCAGAGCGCCAAGATGCGAGTCGCCATCGTTGGCGCTGGTGCCACCGGTGTCCAGCTTGCAGCCCAGTTGCGTAGAACATCTCGAGTACTGAATCGCTATGGCATCCACCGGCTCGACCCGGTGGCGGGCGTGGATATTTGCCTGATTGAAGCATCTCCTGCCGTTCTCCCAGGCATGGGTACACGGATCGCCGCGCGCGTCGGCGAGCAACTGGCGAGCCTGAACATCCGAGTCCAATGCAACGCCAAGGTGACGTCGGTCAGCCAGGATGGCCTGACAGTCGCAGGACAGCCGCCGATGCCGACGGATATTGTCATCTGGGCGGCGGGCGTTGCCGCGCCTGCGCTTCTCGGCACATTCCAGTTGCCGGTCAATGCGAAAGGACAAATTCGCGTTCTGCCCACATTGCAGTGTGTCGTCGACGAGCATATCTATGCGATTGGCGACTGCGCAAGCTGCAGGTTGCGGGACCTAGAGGCCGAGCTTCCTACCCGGGCGCAGGTCGCATACCAGCAAGCGCTATATCTTGCCAAAGCATTGCCACAGCACCTCGCCGGCAAATCGGCCGCGGGATTTCGTTACCGCGACCACGGCTCCCTGGTCGCCCTGGCGGGCAGCAGCACGATTGCAAAGCTAGCCGCCACGCCGGGCAAGGATGACGGCTGGCATGTCGAAGGCAGACTCGCGGCCTTGCTCCACCACGCTATCTATCGGCGGCACGTGATAAACATCCACGGCTGGCTGCGAGCCTTAGGCATGACATTGGCCCAGGGCTTGGAGCGCTTGCTTGCGGCAGGGTCGCGATTGCATTGACGCCATTGCGCAGCAGTCCAACTTTTTTGCTTTGTCCTGCGGCCTCAAGGCTTGGCACCCCTTAGGCTCGTTGTCGAATCGCGGAGGTAAGAGCCTGCCGGCAAGCATCAAACAAAGACGGACAAAGCGACCCTACGCTCCACTCCTCATCCATTGCTAGCGCAGTGCAGCGTCCCTTTGTGACGCCTGCGGCTCGTCAGACGCGCCCGCTCACGCGGTGAATGCCCCTTGGCCAATCCTGCGACACCGCCCACGCGCTCAGTGGCAACGTCTAAGCCACTTTGAGCTCTCGCACGGCAATAATACTTATTCCTCTAAGTATTTTCCCTTGGTTTCCATACTGCCTTCTTGTCATCGCCGTCTCGCCTCATTATGCTTAGTTCACTAAGCTTTTTCTCGAAAACAAGCGATATGCGCGACCGACCCTAACGGGGAGACGTCCGCCAGGAGTGCGATGCAATGATCACCAAGGAAGAAAACGAACTGCTGTGTCGAGTTGAAGGTGAGGCGCCGATGGGGCAGTTGATGCGACGACACTGGACGCCGGTCTGCCTGATCGAGGAGGTCTCGGAGCCTGACGGTGCGCCCGTGAAAGCGCGCGTCTTCGGGGAGGACTTGGTGGTATTCCGCGACAGCGATGGTCGAGTCGGCGTGATGGACGAGTACTGCCCGCACCGTCGAGCCTCTCTGGTCTACGGCCGCAACGAAGAAGGCGGATTGCGCTGCCTCTACCACGGCTGGAAGATGGACGTCGAAGGCAATGTGCTGGAGATGGTTTCGGAGCCCACCTCGAGCTGCATGGCAGAAAAGGTCAAGCATAAGGCGTATCCCACCAAGGAATGGGGTGAGATGGTCTGGGCGTATATGGGCCCGGCGGAATCGGTACCGGAATTCACGCCGCCACCATGGGCGCCGACTGAAGACGCCCGCGTGAGCATTGCCAAGGTGCTCCTGCCCTGCAACTGGGCGCAGGTGCTCGAAGGAGCGATCGATTCGGCCCACAGTTCCAGCCTGCACAGCTCCGACATAGTTCCGGCGCGGGTGAACGGCGCAAAGGCCACCGCCAACCTCTGGCTGCGCCCGTCGACCGACAAGGCGCCGCGCCTGCAGGTGCAGCGCGGCAGCTACGGGTTCCGGTATGCCGCCATCCGCCGGCCCATCCACCAGGCGCAGACCCACGACTATGTCCGCTCGACCGTGTTCGTTGCCCCTGCGACGGCACTGATTCCTCCGAACAATCTCTACAACGTCGCCAACGTCAACGTCCCGATGGATGACACGAACACGGCGTTCTACTTCATTGCCTGGGGCCATCCTGCGCAGACACCCGAGACCGAATCCTGGCGCAAGTTCCTCCGCCAGACCGTGGGCGTGGACCTGGACCCGTACTATCGGCCGCTGCGCAATACGGAAAACCGCTTCTGGCAGGATCGACAGGCCATGAAAGCTGGCAACTTCACCGGCATCTCGGGCTTTCCCAACCAGGACGTGGCAATGTGGCTGACGATGGGGCCGATTGCGGACCGAACCCATGATCGGCTCGGCGCCAGCGACCTCGCCATCGTCGAGTTCCGCAAGCAGATGCTGGATGCCGTCAAGGCCTTCCAGGCAGGCAGCGACGCGATCGGCACCGGCGCCAACGTGATTGCGCCCGACATCTGCGCGTTCCAGGCCGTCGTGCCGAAGACGGACGACTGGCGGACCTTCGATGTCTCCTATGTATGGGCGGATGGTCAGGAGCGGCCGGAGCTCGAACCCTCTTACTCGATCAGGGCATAGCTCTCGGCGCCGCCTCATTCGTCAGACCCCGCCCCCAAGGCCATCACACAATGACAAAACTACGCCTTTCCGTCGCCATGGGCGACTATGACCGTACCCGCGCCCTGCTCGATGGTCGGGTCCAGATCGACGGTGTCGATCCGGTCTACATGACGCTCAACCCGGAGGAGATGTTCTTCCGGGCGATGCGCAGCCAGGACTTCGATATCACGGAGCTTTCCTTCTCGAGCTACCTGGTCAAGCACTCGCGAGGCGACTGCCCGTACATCGCCGTCCCCGTCTTTCTCTCGCGCGCTTTCCGCCATACATCGATCTATGTTCGCAAGGACCGCATAAAGCGGCCTGAAGACTTGAAGGGCTGCCGCATCGGCATCCCCGAATACCAGCTCACCGCAATCGTATGGGCGCGAGCGCTCCTCCAGGACGAGTTCGGTGTCCGCCCGTCCGACGTCACGTGGGTGCGCGGCGGCATCGATACGCCGGGCCGCCCTGAGAAGGTCAAGCTCGAGTTGCCGGCCGACGTTCGCGTCGAGGCCGCGCCGGAAGGACGCACGATCTCGGACATGCTCGACCGCGGCGAAATCGATGGATTCATCGCCCCCCGGCCGCCTAGCGCCACGGCATTGCGCAACGAGAACATTGCCTGGTTGTTCGATGACCCTACCGCGGACGCCAAGGACTATTTCCGTCGCACGGGTGTCTTTCCGATCATGCACGTGGTTGGCGTCCGGAAGACACTGGTGCAAGCCCATCCCTGGCTTCCCGGCGCGGTGTTCAAGGCCTTCAGCCAGTCCAAGGCCCACGCACTCGCACAGCTGTCCGACACGTCGGCGACGAAGGTGACGATGCCCTTTGTCGAGGAGATGCTGAAGGCCGCTCGCGAGACACTCGGCGAGGACTACTGGTCCTATGGTGTTCAAGCGAACCGCCGGACTCTGGAAACCTTCGTGCGGCATCACCATGGTCAAGGACTGTCCGAGCGCCTGGTGCCGGTGGAAGATATCTTCCACCCGTCCACCTATGAGTCATACAGCATTTGACAAAATCGCGCGTGACTCGTGTCGAGACGCGCGCCCCTGGGAGCAAGGATGTTCGAGTACAACGAGAGCCTCGAGCAGGCGCTTCATCGCAATGTCGAGGATGCCCTGCGGGAGGACATCGAGCGCACAGACTGGACGGCTCAGTTCGTGGCGGTTGAGCTGACCAAGGACGTACGCGCCATCGACCTGTCGATGCGATTCGACGCCTGACGAGAGAGAGACTTATGACGACCATCACACAGCCCCACTCTGATACGCAGATGCTCCTGCGCATCACACGCATCCATGATGCGGCGGAGGGTATCCGCAGCTTCGAGTTCGTGCTGCCCGATGGCGCCGACCTGCCGCCCTTCACGCCGGGCTCGCATATCAAGGTGCAGGCGCCCAACGGCCTGCTGAGGAAGTACTCGCTGTGCAACGACCCCGCGGAACGTCACCGCTACATCATCACCGTGAAGCGTGACGCCAACGGGAAGGGCGGCTCCATCAGTCTTTGCGACGACGCCAGGGAAGGCGACCTGATTCCCGTTGGCGTGCCGGAGAACGCATTTCCCCTCGTCGACAATGCCAAGGCATTCATCTTCATCGCCGGTGGCATCGGCATCACGCCCATCCTGTCGATGATCCGCAGCTTTGGCGAACTGTCGACGGCCAAGTGGAAGCTCTACTATTTCACGCGCTCACCGGAGACCGCCGCGTTCCTGGATGAGTTGCAGGCACCCGAACTCCGGGGCAAGGTGAAGATCCATCATGACTTCGGGAGTCCCGACAAGGCATTCGACCTGTGGCCGGTGCTGGAGAGGCCGTGCGACACCCACATCTACTGCTGCGGCCCGCGGGGGCTGATGGACGCCGTGCGTGACATGTCGGGTCACTGGCCCGCCACGAAGATCCACTTTGAAAGCTTCAACGAAGGGGGCGAGGTGCGCGCGGACGACAAGCCGTTCGATATCGTGCTGAACAGCACTGGGCAGCGCTTCGAGGTTCCGGTGGGCATGAGTATTCTGAATGTCCTGCGCCAGCATGGCTGTGACGTGCCGTCTTCCTGCGAGAGCGGAACCTGCGGTACCTGCCGCACCACACTGGTGGCGGGCGAGGCGGACCACCGTGACATGGTCCTGATGCCGGAAGAGATGGAAAGCCAAGTGATGATCTGCGTCTCGCGGGCGAAGAGCGCCGAACTGGTGATCAAGCTATGAAACGCAAACCTGACGGAAAGGTGCGCCTGGGCGTCGTCGGACTCGGCCGCGCGTTCTCACTCATGCTGCCGACTTTCCTTGCAGACGACCGCATCGTCCTCGCCGCCGCCTGCGACCCGCGTGACACTGCGCGCCGGCAATTTGCGCGCGATTTCGGCGCCCCGGTATACGAGGACCTGTCCGAGATGGCGCTCTCGCCCGATATCGATGCCGTCTACATTGCCAGTCCACATCAGTTCCACGCCGCCCACGCATGCCTTGCCGCGGCGAATGGGAAGCACCTGCTGGTCGAGAAGCCGATGGCATTGTCGACGGCGGAGTGCGACCAGATGATCGAGGCGTGCGCCCGTGCTGGAGTGCAAATGATCGTCGGGCATTGCCACAGCTTCGATTCCCCCTATCTGCACACCCGTCGCCTCCTCGACTCGGGCCGCTTCGGCGCAGTGCGGATGATCCATGCGCTGAACTACACGGACTTTATGTACCGGCCGCGACGCCCAGAGGAACTTCAGACCGAGGCTGGCGGTGGGGTCGTCTTCAGCCAGGCGGCGCACCAGGTCGACGTGGTCCGCCTGCTCGCCGGATCCCCGGCCAGTCGGGTCAGGGCGACACTCGGGCAATGGGATCCAGCCAGACCGACGGAAGGTGCATATTCCGCCATGCTCTGGTTTGAGAACGGAAGCTATGCCTCCCTGACCTATAGCGGCTATGGCCGTTTCAATTCGGACCCCTGGAACGGCGAATTCACCGAAATGGGTTTCTCAGCCCACGACGAGGACTATGGAAAGGCGCGCCGCAGGCTGGCCGGCATCGGCTCGGCCGAGGCGGAAGCACGACTAAAGGCAGACGCCACCTACGGCGGCCCTTCGTGGACACCGCCGGCCAGCGCCCAACCCCCACTCGCCAACCAGCACTTCGGCCCTGTTATTGTCAGCTGCGAGCACGCCGACATCCGCCCCATGCCCGACGGGATCTGGGTCTATGGTGATCGGGAACGCGAACACATCCCGCTGCCAGCGCCGGCGGTGCCACGATTCGAGGTCATTGACGAATTGATTGACGCCGTCGTACACGGACGGCGCCCACGCCACGACGGGCCCTGGGCAAAGGCTACGCTCGCGGTCTGTCTCGCGATGCTGGCCTCGGCGCGCGAGGCCCGGGACATCGAGTTGCCCCATCAGGCTTGGCCGGTCTAGCAGTGCCCTATATAAAAAGAGAGGAGACAAGAAATGAGACGCCCCACAAACCATCTCACACGGCGCAGGCTGTGCCTGTGCCTGGCGGCCGCCGCATTCGCCCCAACGACGGCTCTGGCAAGCCCCGATGCCTGGCCTAACAAGGCGGTCCGGCTGATCGTTCCTTATGCGCCAGGTGGCCTGCCTGACACCGTTGCTCGTGTGCTGTCGCAGCAATTGACACAACGGCTGGGCAAGCCGTTCGTGGTCGAGAATCGTCCCGGCGCCAATGGTGTCGTGGCCGCGCAGGCGCTCAAAACGAGTCCCGCCGACGGCTATACCTTTCTGGTCACTGATGGGTCAATGATGACAATCAACCCTGTGATCTACAAAGATCTGTCCTATGAGCCCAAGCGCGATTTCGTGCCGGTGTCATTGGCGGCGAGATCTCCGCTCTTTCTAGCCGTCAATGCCAGTGTGCCGGCGAACTCGCTCCAATCCTTTATTGCGCTCGCAAAGTCGAAGCCGGGGCAACTCAATTACGGCTCTTCCGGCATAGGGAGCACCCATCAACTATCGATGGAAGCGCTGAAAGCCGCACTCAAGCTCGATATCAAGCACATCCCCTTCCGCGGCTCCGGCCAATCCGTCCCGGCGCTGATCGGGGACCAGGTGCAGGTGGTCTTCGCCGCGTTGCCATCGCTATCGGGCTTCGTGAAGTCCGGCCAGGTCAAGATCCTCGGCACCAACTCGCTGCAGCGATCCAAGCTTGCGCCGCAAATTCCGGCCATCTCGGAAGTGGTGCCCGGGTACGACTATGCCGTGACAGTCGGCGTGCTCGCGGCCGCGGGAACGCCTAATGCCGTGGTGAAGCAGATGTCAGATGCCATCGCGAATGCCGTCAAAATGCCCGAAGTCATATCGCAGTTGCACATCGCAGGCATAGAGCCGGTGGGTGGGTCGAGCGCGGACTACACGAAGGCGCTCGGCGACGAGACAGCGCGCTATGTCGAAGCCATCAAGGTGGCCCAGGTAGTTGCGGAGTAGAGTTCTCCACTCGGTACGGATATCGAAAATGCAATCGCAGGTCCCCGCAGTTCGAACTCCTGCGGGAGAACGATGAAATTCACGGCGCGCAATACCGAGCATATGGCACAACGGTAGAGTTGGTCGCCTCGGGTCTTGAGCGGGGACGCATCGGCGTCTCCGCCATCCGGCCGCGCTATCACGTATGACCAGTAGATCCCGCGCCCAGCATCGACGCACGTCGGGAACGTGCTGAGGCTCTGCCTACGGTGACGTAGTCATCCGCATTGCGGCTTTTGCTGGACAAATCTCCACGTGCCGTTGAATGTCCAAGCTGGTTATCCCTGGCATGATGTTAATATTAGAATCATAAGTAAATCCTGCCGGCGATACCCTCATCCGCACGCTGCGCCATACCGGCCCCCGGCGTGCGGCCTATGCCAGAGCCGGATTTGCGATAATCCGCTCTTCCTCTCGAAGAGCCGTCCGGACCTTTCCATGCCGAGAAACACCAGAGAGACGGAAATTGCCAGTCGCATGCTGCGGCACTGGCACGAAGGAGTGCCCAACGACCGGATGGCGCATCTCGTCAAGGACGCGACGCGGGGATTTCTGCGAGCGCTACAGACGAGGCTTGCCCGCCACGATGTGCAATTGGGGCACTGGACCTTCCTGCGCATCCTATGGGAGCGAGACGGCCTCACGAAGCGCGAGCTCAGCATAGAGGCCGGCGTGATGGAACCCACCACGGTCGTCGCGCTCAAGACCATGGAGAAACTGGGTTACGTCAGCCTCGAACAGCGACCCGACAACCGCAAGAATATCTACGTTTTCCTGACACCTCTGGGCAAGAAATTGAAGAAGCTACTTGTTCCGCTTGCCGAAGAAGTCAACGCATTGGCCCTGAATGGCATTCCAGAAAAGGAAGTGGAAACGACTCGCCGCGCGCTGCTTGTGATGATCGACAATCTCGGTGCCGATGCCCACATAGAGTAGCTGCTATCCAAAACGTGCACAAATGTGCGCGTCCGGTTCCTGCCCCGAACCTCCTGACTGGCCAGGCTCGTATCTGACAGGCTTAACTTTCCCGACAGCCTCGGGTAGTGAAATCATTTGTTCAAGGTTGACGCTCGCGTTAAAGTCTCTGTCATGGCGCGTGTCACAGCTTACGCAAGTCCACTCTCGATCCCTTAACGTCAAA
>NZ_JBFTND010000178.1:0-15794 GCF_056397305.1 Cupriavidus sp. 05N40 | reverse complement strand
CTCGATCAGCGCATGGCTCGCGCCGGGCCGCAGCAAGATCAGCGGGCCGGGCGCGAATCCGTCGAAGCGGCGCGGCACCAGCCAGCGGGTCTCGATCAGCAGACACGGCGGCGACTTGCAGAGGCGGATCCTGGGGCGGTGCATGCCAACAAGCGTAACAGGCTTTGCTGCCAGCCTGCGCGACAGGCAACGCCCGCGTCCGCCCAATAAAAAAGCCCTGCCGTGAAGCAGGGCCAAGGAGCGTGAAACCGGTGCGCCCCGCCATCGGCGTGGCGTGGATTTATTCGCTGGTGATCTTCCCGGCTTCGATCACGGTCTTCCAGCGCTGCAGTTCCTGTTTCTCGAACTGGTCGAACTGCTCGGGCGTATTGGCGACGACCTCGAAACCGCTTTCGGCCAGCTTCTGCCGCATCTGCGGTTCGGCCAGCGCGCTGACCAGCGCGGCGTGCAGCTTGCCCTTGACGTCCTTGGGCAGCCCGCGCGGCGCGGCCACGCCCTGCCACGAGTAGACGTCCACTTCCTYCACGCCGCCTTCTGCCATGGTCGGCACATTGGGTAGCACCGCCGAGCGCTTGTCGCCGGTCACGGCCAGCGCCTTGAGCTTGCCGCTGCGGATATGCTGCAGCACCGCGTTGACGTTCTGGAACGAGGCGTCCACCTGCCCCGCCAACAGGTCGGAGATCGCGGGCGCGCCGCCCTTGTACGGCACGTGCAGTCCGTCGGTGCCGGATTTCTGCCAGAACAGCGCCGCGGTCAGGTGGTCCGACGAACCCGCGCCGGAGGTGGCGAAGGCGACCTTGCCCGGGTTCTTCTTCATGTACGCAACCAGTTCCTGCAGGTTCTTGGCCGGGAAATCAGGCTTGGTCACCAGCACGTTGGGCGCGCGCACGGCCACCGTCAGCAGGTCGAAATCCTTGGCCGGATCGTAGGGCAGGTTCTTCTGCAGGAAGGGGTTCACGGCGTACACGCCGATCGACGCCACCATCAGCGTGTAACCGTCGGCGGGCGCGCGCTTGACCATGGTCGCGCCGATGGCACCGGTCGCGCCCGGGCGGTTGTCCACCACAAATGGCTGGCCGAGCTTCTCGTTGAGCGGCACCGCCAGCATGCGCGCAATGGTGTCGGTGGAGCCGCCGGCCGGGAACGGCACCACCACCGATACGGCTTTGGTCGGCCACGTCTGCGCAGCGGCGGCGGTCATGCTGCCGGCTGCCGCCAGGGCGGCGATCAGCGCCCCGGCAAGCTTGAACAGCCTGCGCCGCGCGGCGGGTTGCTGGAACTTGGTCATCGTTGTCTCCTGGTTTCTTGTTGGATTTCTTGATGTCGCGAGCTTTCGACTTCTGATTGATACCGCTTTTTTATTGTTGGCGTTCCAGGCGGGAGGACGGCACCCCTACCGGACCATGCACGGCGCCTTGTTGTTGAACTTCCAGCCCGGGATCAGGAACTGCATGGCGACAGCGTCGTCGCGCGCGCCCAGCCCCATGCTCTTGTAGCGTTCGTGCGCCAGCGCCAGCTGCTCCACGTCGAGTTCCACGCCCAGGCCCGGCGCCGTGGGCACGGCCACCTTGCCATTCTCGATCTTGAGCGGCGCCTTGGTCAGGCGCTCGCCGTCCTGCCAGATCCAGTGCGTGTCGATGGCGGTGACGCGGCCCGGCGCGGCGGCGGCCACGTGCGTGAACATGGCCAGCGAGATATCGAAATGGTTGTTGGAATGCGAGCCCCACGTGAGACCCCACTCGGCACACATCTGCGCCACGCGCACCGAACCCTGCATGGTCCAGAAATGCGGGTCGGCCAGCGGAATGTCCACCGATTGCAGGCGCACCGCATGGCCCATCTGGCGCCAGTCGGTGGCGATCATGTTGGTGGCGGTGGGCAGGCCCGTGGCGGTGCGGAACTCGGCCATGATCTCGCGGCCCGAATAGCCGTCCTCGGCGCCGCAGGGGTCTTCCGCATAGGCCAGCACGCCATGCTTGTCGCGGCACAGCCGCACCGCCTCGGCCAGCGACCACGCGCCGTTGGGGTCGAGCGTGATGCGCGCCTTGGGGAAGCGCTCGGCCAGCGCGAGGATCGCTTCCATTTCTTCGTCGCCGCGCAGCACGCCACCCTTGAGCTTGAAGTCGTTGAAGCCGTAGCGCTCGAACGCGGCTTCGGCCAGCCGGACCACGCCCTTGGCGTCCATCGCCGCTTCATTGCGCAGGCGGAACCATGCGTTGTCCGCATCGGGCTCGCCGCGGTAGCCGAGCGTGGTGCGGTTACGGTCGCCGACGTAGAACAGGTAGCCCAGCATCTCCACCGCATCGCGCTGCTGCCCTTCGCCCAGCAGCGCGGCCACGGGCACGCCGAGGTGCTTGCCGAGCAGGTCGAGCAGCGCCGCTTCGAGCGCGGTCACCGCATGGATGGTGATGCGCAGGTCGAAGGTCTGCAGACCGCGGCCGCCGGCGTCGCGGCTGGCGAAGGCGCTGCGCACGCGGTTGAGCACCGCCTGGTGGTTGCCGATCGACTGGCCCACCAGCAGTTCGCGCGCATCTTCCAGCGTCTGGCGGATGGCTTCCCCGCCCGGCACCTCGCCCACGCCGATGTTGCCGGCACTGTCCTTGAGGATGACGATATTGCGGGTGAAGAACGGACCATGCGCGCCGGACAGGTTCATCAGCATGCTGTCGTGGCCGGCCACTGGGACCACGCTCAGTTCGGTGACGACCGGCGTGCCGCCGGGCGCGGACGTCGAACGTGTCGCCGACGCATCGTGGCTTGCGGGATTGGGCGTTTGGGTCATGTCGGGTTCCGGCGGAAAGCGCGGCGGTCGACCAGGCGACGCTGCGCTTAGGGTTGTCTCGGGCTTGGCGGTGCCGGATCGTGCCGGCTTTCTCATGCTAGCGATTCCGGCAGATTGTGCGCCCAGCAAGGCTGGCCGCGCATGTTTGTTGCCGGATGGCTGTTATCGGTCGTCATATGACTTACGACGAAGTATAATGAGCGCATTGCGATCCGGTCAAGTCCCCGCCAACCATGTCAAACCCCATGCTTGCTTCCTCCACTCCGCTGCGGCGCCGCGGCCGTACGCTTGCCGAAGAGGCAGTGAGCAGCCTGAGCGAACGCATCCAGCAAGGCGCGCTCAAGCCGGGCGACAAACTCCCGACCGAGTCCGAGATCATGAGCGCGCTCGGCGTCAGCCGCACCGTGGTGCGCGAGGCGCTGTCGCGACTGCAGGCCAGCGGCCTGGTCGAGACGCGCCATGGCATCGGCACCTTCGTGCTGGCCCGCCCCGCCGAAAGCGCCTCGCCGTTCCGCATCGATCCCGCCACCATGGTCACCGCCATGGACGTGCTGGCCATGCTGGAATTCCGCGTCAGCCTGGAAGCCGAGGCGGCCAGCCTGGCAGCCTCGCGCCGCAGCGACGAGCAACTGGCTACCATGCGCCAGGCCCTGGACGAGCTCAAGCGCACCGCCACCGACGGCAAGGACTCCGTCGGCGCGGACTTCGAATTCCACCTGACCATCGCGCGCGCAACCGGCAACCGCTATTTCACCGACATCATGGGCCACCTGGGCACCATGGTGATCCCGCGCAGCCGCCTGCASGTSAGCRCGCMMGAGCGCGAGCARTAYCTSGAGCGCGTCAACWTCGAGCACGAGAATATCTACGACGCCATCGAACGGCGCGATCCCGAAGGCGCCAAGGCGGCGATGCGCATGCACCTCACCAACAGCCGCGAACGGCTGCGCAAGGCGTCGGCCGCGCTCGACGCCGGCTGATCCGCGCCCCGCACCCGCCTGGCGCGGGTTCTCCCGCTTGCAGGCAAGGTCTCTGATGTTGTAGGATGTCTTATAACGAAGCGCAGCGAATGCGACTGTGCCCGGCCCGTCACCCGCCCGCTGCCCGGGCGCCTTAATTGACCGCAGTTGAAGGAACCCTCATGACCATCACCGGCGAAATGCTGATCGGCGCCAGCGCCGTACGCGGCACCGCGAAGATCCTCCATGCCACCAACCCGGCTACGGGCGAAACGCTCGCACCGGAATTCCACGGCGGCGACGCGGCCGATGCCGAGCGCGCCTGCGCGCTGGCAGAAGCGGCCTTCGATACCTACCGCAACACCTCGCCCGAGGCCCGCGCCAGGTTCCTGGAGTCCATCGCCACGGGCCTGGAAGCGCTGGGCGATACGCTGATCGAGCGCGCCCATGCCGAAAGCGCGCTGCCGATCGCGCGCCTGCAGGGCGAACGTGCCCGCACCGCCAACCAGCTGCGCCTGTTCGCGAGCGTGCTGCGCGACGGCCGCTGGCAATCGGCCACGCTCGACTCCGCCCTGCCCGAGCGCACGCCGCCCCGGCCTGACCTGCGCCTGCAGAAGATCGCCGTGGGCCCGGTCGCGGTATTCGGCGCCAGCAACTTCCCGCTGGCGTTCTCGGTGGCCGGCGGCGACACCGCCTCGGCGCTGGCGGCCGGCTGCCCGGTCATCGTCAAGGCACACTCGGGCCACCTCGGCACCTCCGAACTGGTCGGGCGCGTGATCCAGAAGGCGGTGGCCGATGCCGGCCTGCCGGAGGGCGTGTTCTCGCTGCTGGTGGGCTCCGGCTTCACCATGGGCACCGCCCTGGTGGCCAATCCGTCGATCCAGGCGGTCGGCTTTACCGGCTCGCGCAGCGGTGGCCTGGCCCTGGTGCAGACCGCGAACAACCGGCCGCAGCCGATCCCGGTCTACGCCGAGATGAGCAGCATCAACCCGGTGTTCCTGCTGCCCGCGGCGCTGAACGCACGCGCGGCCGAGATCGCGCGCAACCTGGTGGATTCGCTGGTGATGGGCGTGGGGCAGTTCTGCACCAACCCGGGCCTGCTGCTGGCAGTGGACAGCCCGGCGCTGGACGTGCTGCGCCAGGGCACGGTCGCGGCACTGGCGGAAAAAGCTGCCGCCACCATGCTGACGCCCGGCATCTGCCAGGCCTACGACAACGGCGTGGCGCAACTGAGCGATATCGAAGGGCTGCGCCGCATCGGCAGCGGCCTGGCGCCCACCGGCCCCAACCAGGCGCGTCCCGCGCTGTTCGAAACCACGGCGGAACGCTTCCTTGGCGACCACCGCATGGAAGCCGAAGTCTTCGGCCCCTCGTCGGTACTGGTGGTCTGCCGCAACCACGAGGAAATGCTCGCCGTGGCGCGCCGCCTGGAAGGCCAGCTCACCGCCACGGTGCAAGCCGATGCCGGCGACCGCGCCGAGGCCGCCAGCCTGCTGACCGTGCTCGAACGCAAGGTSGGCCGYGTGCTGTTCAACGGCTATCCGACCGGCGTGGAAGTSTCGTWYGCGATGGTGCACGGCGGYCCGTTCCCGGCCACCTCGGACACCCGCGCGACCTCGGTGGGCGCGTCCGCCATCGACCGCTTCCTGCGTCCGGTGTGCTACCAGAACGTGCCTGTCGAGCTGCTGCCGCCGGCGCTGCAGGATGGCAATCCGCTGGGCGCATGGCGACTCACTGACGGCCAGCTGGGCCGCGACTAAGCGCGCGCCGCGTCTCGCACCGCCATGAAAATGGGCCGGAATTTCCGGCCCATTTTCTTTCGGCAAGACCGGGAGACGTCACGCGAACCGGGACTGGCCATTCCAGCCGAGGCCTTGAAACGCGCCGGCCGCGTCATCGCCCGAATTCGGCAACGCTGCTGCCAGATGCGTGGCACGCACAGCAACGCTAAGTATCTACGTGTCCCGCAGCGGATCGCCGGCCAAGAAGCAGCCGGCCACCTGGGCCGGCGGGATGCGAACACCCGGGATGCTCAGTAAGSTGGACTGATCACGACGTACTGCCCACCCTGCGGCTGGTACCACGTATTGCCGCACTGCTGGTAGACCATGCCACCGTAGTTGACGGGCACGCACCCTGGCGGGACGGTGCGCACCATGGAGCCCACGACTGCGGCAGTCACCGCAACCGTGGCCGTGACCGCGGCCGCCGTCGCGACCGGGTGATAGTCATTGTCCCAGCCGCCGTGGCAACAACCACCGCCCTCGACGTTCACGTTGACGTTCTTGCTGGCGTTGACGTTGACGTTCCTGTTGACGTTGTTGACGTTGTTGACGCTTGTACTGCGGACATCGTTGGTACGCGCGTCCGCGCTCCTGTTGTCGATCTGCCTGCCCCCGCCTCCAGCGGCGGCTGCAGCGCCGCCGCCGCCACGAGCGCCGCCGCCGCCACCGCCGCCACCGCCGCCCACGCGCGCCTCAGCCACAGGGGCCCAGCCATAGGTCGCCAGAACGAGAACGCTCAGGAGCACCAGGAACAACTTGCCGAATGCTTGTCTCATGGCGGCTCTCCTTTACTGGTTCTTCACGGGAACGAACTCGGCCAATCTGGCACCCTTCGGCGGCGTGAAGGTGAAGGTCGACTCCTTGAACTTTGGATTCAGCCTCCAATCGAGCAGGGTGACCGATTGCGGACGCGCGTCGTCGGCGCGATTGGTGATCACCAGCTTGCGCGGCAGAGGCTTGGTCCCGTTGGCAATCCAGATCTGCCAGTCGATCGCGCCCTGGCGGAAGGCGTAATGATCACAGAGCTCGCCGTCGACAAAGTCCTGGCCGGCATTCATCGCCGACTCCATATTGTCGAGCGGCGCGGCGGGGGTGCCCCACAGGAACAGGTCCGCGATCGGTAGTTCGATGCCGAATCGTTCCTTCAGGCGGCGCACCAGCCCGGCGAGGTTGTCGGCGAATTCCGCCTTTGAATAGGATTTCTGCGCCGGTGTATAGAGTGTCACCGTCTTGCCGTCGTAGATGAGGTCGCGTTGGGAACGGGCGCTATGCATGCGGGTGCGCAGCTTGTTCGGACGATCCACTTCGAGGTCTGCCGTCGCCGTGTGCTGGAGCTTCTGGCCGTCGGCCAGCACCCGCTCGCCGGTCAGCTCGATCGATACCTCGAAGCGCTTGAGCGACTGGAGATAGGTGCCCATGTCCTTGAGCGCCTGGATGGCTGCCGGATTGACTGCCTTGGCATCAGGCTGGGCCGTACCTGCCGGCGGAGCCGGGGCAGCCGGCGCGRCCGCGGATGCCGGGGCAGCCGGTGGAGCCGATGGTGTCGGGGCGAGCGTGCTGCATGCCCCGAGCGACATCGCCAGCAGGCTCGACGCCAGTATTCGTACCATGGTGATCTCCCAGAGTTGTGAAGGCCCGCCTGGAGCAATACGAATTGCGCAGTCGCCATGCCTATGCTTGCAGAGCCGCCGGAGAATTGGAATTAACTCTTGTAAGTACGTGATCTCAATTTTTTCAAGCGCGCAACGGCTTGCGCAGAGAGCAAGCCGGATCTGCGGGGCCTGAGCCGGGAACAACACGTCATCGGCCACCGGGGAGGCGAGCAGGGCACAACGCCATCGCGCGGTCGTAGCGGCCGGCCGGCAACAAGGCTGTGCATCGTCGGCGCGGCAAGCGGCGTGCCAGGTGCGACCTGCACGGCGAACCCACTGTGCCAAGGTGCCGGTCGACGTGATCCAGCGCCCCCGGACCGGATCGATCCCCTCGCAAGGCGACGTATCAGGCCCGACCGACGCACGGGGCGAGTTGACGACATGCACGCCTCGCACATCTCAAGTGAATACGATCGCCTTGCACTACTTCCTTCATCGCATAAATTACCTCTGCCTCGCGAGAGGTATTGAAATTTTTCACATCGAAATCACCGTAAGGCGAAGCGAACGAAGAAAGCCTTGTCTTGCGTCATTCATGAAAAAACATTGCCGGTATCGATGGAATTAAATTTCCATGGATCGATGCTGCCCGCGAATAACAGGAGGAGCAAAAATGGCTGTTCTGGATACCATCCGAAACGCGTTGAAGCCGGATGACACGAAGGCGCGCGAGCAACTCGAGATCTTGAAGAAGGCGGCAATGGGGGAGCTCGATAAATACCGCTCCGAGCTGATACAAAAGATGCGCAATCCGGACGCATTCCGGGAGGAGATCGTTCCGTACAAGATGTTCGAGCATATCGAGCAATATCGGGTCAGCGTCACTGACAAGGCCGCCGACGAAATTTCTTCAGTCGTCGATTCCTTTTTCTCGGGCGGCGAGAAAAACGTGAAGGACGGGTTCTCCACGCTGATCAAGTTCGCCTTCAACGCCATTCTTGGAAGCACATCGATCGGTGAATCGTCCACCAAGAATTGGTATATCGCCCTGGAGCGCGGCGCACTGATCCGTGTCGATGTGATGGCGTGGCGCTATAACTTCTCGGGCGATGGACTGATTGCCGAAGTCAAGAATGCATTTTGCTTTACGGCAACCAAGTCCTTCGTGGATGCGGAGGAACTCAAGGCGCAGGAACTCATTTATTTCGTTGCCAAGAGCCTGAAGCTGGAATCCGTGGAAGAGATCGTGAAGAACCCGACCCTGGAGCAATACGTCAGGCTGCTGAAGGACGGCTACAAGCGGGCGCCCGTTCACGATGCCATCGATAACTACGCAAGGCTGGCGGGACGCCCGGTCATGCTGAGATAGCAGCCGGCCGGCGTGGATGGCGCTATCGGGGCGAGTCCCTGGCGGCGCCGTCCGGCCGGAGATCCACCGGAGACCGGCGCTCGCTTCGCGCATGCCGGACGGGGAACGTTTCGCCCAACGAAGAGGTGGCTCATGCCGTTCAATCAGACACAGATCGAATCGATCATCCGGAAGTACGACGAGAACAAGGCATCGCTGGGCCGATACCCGGTCCCCACGCCGGAGACCATCAAGGTCATAGACGCCGTCATGCAGCTCGTGGCGCCATTGGATCTGATCGACGGCAAGGCCGACATCGCGGACGAGCTCGGTCACATCGCCATGGCCGTGATGCACATGCAGACCCCGAAGATCCAGTACGCCTTCGTTGTCGCCTTCTCCGGTGGCCGGCTGTCCAAGCCGAACTTCGACAAGATCCAGGCCGTCCTGAAGCCAGCCCCGCTCGTCGCGGCATTGAACATGCCGCTCGTGCCGGCCGACCAGCTGGCTTTCCAGTTCGTGTACCACATGCCGCCGCCCGACATAGCGACGTGGCCCTGCGCGGAGCCAAAGGCGCTGCTGGTGGCCGAGAACCTGGATGCAACGCTCCTGGGCTTCGCCTGCCGGTGGTACACCTGCTCCCAGCTTGCCACGCCGCACCGGCTGGACATCTCCTTCGTCTCCACGCGCGAGGCCTTCATGCTGCCTTGCGAGGCATGCTTCAACCTCTTCGGTGACGCGGCGCGGTGGCCGCACGTCCATCTCTGAGCCGCGGAGACGGCCTGCGACCAGGCCGCACCGGCCCCCGGAATGCAAGACGCCCGATGCGGTTCACCGGGCGTCCCTCGCTGCAACCTGAACAGCCACGACTACGTGCGGCGGGGCGTCAACCTTTGGCCGGCTCAGGCGGCGGCACGCTCGACGGGCGCCGGCGCCTGCGGCGCCCGGATCACCGGCGCGTTGCCGCGCGAGCGCCCTGAACTGAGATAGTCCGCGATCGATTCCTGCGTCACCTCGCCGAGATACACGCCCCCGGCATCGAGCACCGGCAGCCAGCTGGTGTTGTGCTGGTACATGCGCGACAGGACGATGCGCAGGTGCTCGTCGAAGGCCCCGGTGGCCTTGAAGGGACGCATCGCATCGGCGCACGCGCCCTGCCCGCCCCGCGCATCGCGGCGCGTGACGTAGCCCAGCGCGYGCTGCGCGGCGTCCACCACCGGCAACTGGCGCACATCGGCTTCATCCATGATGCCGAAGGCCTGCGCCAGCGGCATGTCCGGGGTGCAGCTCTGCGCCATGGTTGCCGCGTCGCCGGCGCGCACCAGCAGCAGGCGCTTGAGCGTGTTGTCATGGCCGACGAAGGCCTGCACGAAATCGTCCGCCGGATGCGCCAGCAAGGCGTCGGGATGATCGAACTGCACCAGCTTGCCGCGGCGGAACACGGCCACGCGGTCGCCCAGCTTGATGGCTTCGTCGATATCGTGCGAGACCATGATCACGGTCTTGCCGAGCTGGCGCTGCATCTGGAAGAACTCGTTCTGGATGCTCTCGCGGTTGATCGGATCGACCGCGCCGAACGGCTCGTCCATCAGCAGCACCGGCGCGTCCGCGGCCAGCGCGCGGATCACGCCGATGCGCTGCTGCTGCCCGCCCGACAGCTCGCGCGGGTAGCGCGACAGCATCTTGTCCGGATCGAGCTGCACCATCGACATCAGCTCGCGCGCGCGCTCGCGGCTGCGCTTCTTGTCCCACCCCAGCAGGCGCGGCACGACCATGATGTTCTCTTCGATGGTCATGTTGGGGAACAGGCCGATCTGCTGGATCACGTAGCCGATCTTGCGGCGCAGCGTCACCTCGTCCACGCGGGTGGTGTCCTCGCCATCGATCAGCACGCGGCCGGCGCTGGGCTGGACCAGGCGGTTGATCATCTTSAGCGTGGTGGTCTTGCCGCAGCCCGAMGGCCCSAGGAAGACGCAGATCTCGCCCTTGGGCACCGTCATGGAAACGGCATCGACGGCGTGCACTTCGGCGCCGTCCTTCTGGCGGAAGGTCTTGGTGAGTTGGTCGAGTTCAATCATGTCAGCGGATTCCTTTCGGTGTCAGCGCCCGCTGCAGCCACTGCAGGCAGGCATCGGCGACGATGGCGAGCACGCTGACCAGCACGGCACCCACCGCCAGCTTGCTCATGTTGCTCTGGCTGATCGCTTGCAGGATCAGCACCCCGAGGCCTCCCGCGCCGATGATGGCGGCGATGGTGGCCACGCCGATATTCATCACCACGGCGGTGCGCACGCCGCCGAGGATCACGGGCACGGCCAGCGGCAGGTCCACCAGCCGCATGCGCTGCCAGGTGGTCATGCCGATGCCGCGGCCGGCTTCCTGGATGCCGTCGTCCACGCTGTCGAGCGCCACGCAGGTATTGCGCATGATCGGCAGCAGCGAATACAGGAACACCGCGGTCACCGCCGGCACATAGCCCAGCGCGTGGCCGAAGCGCGCGAACACCGGGATCATCAGGCCGAACAGCGCGATCGAGGGCAAGGTCAGCACGATGGTGGCCAGCGTGAGCAGCGGTGTGGCGAGGAAGCGAAAGCGCGCGCACAGGATGCCCAGCGGCACGCCCGCCAGGATCGCCAGCCCCACCGCGGAGCCCACCAGCGCCAGGTGCTGGCCGGTCAGCTTGAGCAACGTGGGCCAGCTGTGCTGCAGGTAAGTCATCAGGTCCATGCGGCCTCCTTCAGATCAGGCCGTGGCCGCGCAGGAATTCCTGCGCCACCTTGTCGACCGGCTGCTGGCCGATATCGACCTTGTAGTTCATCTCGGTCATGGCCTCGTTGTCGAGCGTGGCCGAGAGCGCATTGAGCAGTCCGGCCAGTTCCGGGTGCCGCTCCAGCGCAGCCTTGCGCACCACCGGCGCGGCGTTGTACGCGGGGAAGAAATGCTGGTCGTCTTCCAGCAGCACGAGGTCGAAGCCCTTGACGCGGCCGTCGGTGGTGTAGACCAGGCCCAGTTCGACCTGGTCGTTCTTCAGCGCGGTGTAGACCAGGCCGGGATCGAGCTGAATCACGTCGCGGCGCGAGAACGGCAGCTTGTAGCGCGCCTTGAGCGGCTCCAGGCCATCCGGGCGCGCCGCGAACTCCATGTCGACGGCGAACGGATGCGCCGTGCCCTCGCCGGCCGCGCGCATTTTTTCGGCGAAGGCCGACAGCGTGGTCACGCCGGCGGCGTCGGCGCGCTTGCGCGGCATCGCCAGCGCGTAGGTGTTGTTGATGCCGGAGGCATCGAGCCATACCAGGCCGCRCGCGGCGTCGAGTGTCTTGACGCGTTCGTAGCTCGCCTGCGCGTCGAGCTTCTCCTCGACCTTGTTGAAGACGATCAGCGCGGTGCCGGTGTAGTCCCACACCACGTCGAGCTGGTCGCTTTCCATGGCCTGGCGCATCAGCGTGCTGCCCAGRCCGGAAGTCAGCTCGGTGGCCAGGCCCTTGGCCCTGAGGTACTGCGCCGTCATCGACGACAGGATCAACTGCTCGGTAAAGTTCTTGCCGCCCACGCGCACGGGATCCGCGGCGGCGGGCGCGGCCACTGCGGCCAGGGCCGCGGCGGCGGCAAGGCCGGCCAGCAGGCGGCCTGCGCGCGCGAGCGCGCTGGTGATGGAATGCATCGGGTTCTCCTTCATGTGCGGCGGCCTTCAGCGCGCCAGGCCGCGGCTGCGCAGGTAGCAGTAGCCGGCGGCGGCGAACAGGCCGTCGAGCGCCAGGGCGAGCAGCGCGGTAGCCGCGGCGCCCAGCAGCAGCAGGGGCTGGTTGTTCAGGTAGATGCCAGGGAAGATCAGCTCGCCCAGGCTGTTGGCGCCGATCAGGAACGACAGCGGCACCGTGCCGACGTTGATCACCAGGCTGATGCGCACGCCCGCCAGGATCACCGGCAGCGCATTGGGCAGTTCGACGCGCAACAGGCGCTGGCGCGGTGTCATGCCCAGGCCGCGCGCGGCTTCGGTCAGGGCCGGCGAGACGCCGAGCAGGCCCTCGCAGGTATTGCGCACGATCGGCAGCAGCGAGGCCAGCCACAGCGCCAGGATGGCCGGCCGCTCGCCGATGCCGAGCACGGCCAGTGCCAGCGCCAGCACCGCCAGCGAAGGCACGGTGTTGCCGATATTGAAGACCTGCATCAGGCGCTCGGCCCAGCGGCGCATGCAGGGCCGGCTCAGGCCGATGCCGGCCGGCACGCCGGTGGCCAGCGCCAGCGCCATGGACCACGCCACCAGGCGCAGGTGGTCCGCCACGTCGTACCAGAGGCGGTCCTGGTATTGCCGGATGACATCGACGCCGATCCACGTGGCCAGGCCGGCCAGCGCGGCGAGCGCGAGACATCCCCAGGCGAGCGCCTGTACGGATTGCTTGGACATATTCCCCTCTTTTCCGCGCGCCGCACGTGGGCAGGAAGCACCACATCCGGACTGGCGGACGAAAACGGCCTCGGGCGGTGCAATTGGGGGCCGCCGGGCCTGACTAGATTGCCTTGCCCGCCATGACCGGCAGATGAGCCGGTGGACGGGCGCCGGGTTCCACGCGAAGGCGGGGAAACCCATTTGACGGGACGCCGGGCGTGCGAATGCCGGGGGTCCCTGGAGCGGCGCAACCCGCCGCGAAGATGCGGTACGGGAGGCCAGTGGCAGCGCAGAGTTGATGATTTCCGACGCGCCGCCGGATCAATCGGCCAACGCAGCGCAGGTAACGGACAAGACACAAACAAGGGCCAGGCAAACCTGCCGGGCCTTGCATCTTGCGCGGGATCACGCAGCATCGGATGACAACGAGAGCGCTATTATACGCATTTACGCCGATCTTGTCATCTTCCCGCTTTCCGGCCCGCTTGTGGGCGCATTTGCCGACGTTTGTCCGGCATCGTCGCGGACGCGGGCGCTGTTGCAAAAACCAGCTATAACGTGGCGGTCACCGTGCCACCGGCAGAACAATCTGTTGCCCTGCCGCCCTCTACCGCTTTTGGCCCAAACCCTTAAATTGGGAGGGTAGCCAACGGGCGGCGCGCCATTGCCGCCGCCCCAGCCAACAGGAGATCGAACATGGAACAACGCACTACCGCTACCGCCGTCGCGGCCACCGCCGAGGAAACCGTGCAGCGCTCGCGCGCGGTCGACCGCGTGGTGCGCGGCATCGCCACCTCGGATGGCGCCGGCGTCAAGCTGACCCGCGTACTGACGCAGAACCTGCAGCGCCGCCTGGACCCGTTCCTGATGCTGGATGCCTTCGGCACCGACAGCCGCGACGACTATATCGGCGGCTTCCCCGACCACCCGCACCGCGGCTTCGAGACCATTACCTATATGCTGGCCGGCCGCATGCGCCATCGCGACAGCGCCGGCAACGAAGGCCTGCTGGAAAACGGCGGCGCGCAGTGGATGGTGGCCGGCGCCGGCGTGGTGCATTCGGAGATGCCCGAGCAGGAGGACGGCCGCATGGAAGGCTTCCAGCTGTGGCTGAACCTGCCGGCCGCAGACAAGATGACCGCGCCCTGGTACCGCGACCTGCCCGCCGCCGCCGTGCCCACGGTCGCGCTGCCGAACGGCGCCACCGTGCGCGTGCTGGCAGGCGCTTCGCACGGCATGGCCGGCGCGGTGACGCGCCCGGTCACGGAGCCGCTGTACCTCGACGTGACGCTGCCCGCCGGACAGCATTTCTCGCAGCTGCTGCCGCCAGGCCACAACGCCTTCCTGTACACCTACCGGGGCGAAATCTCGGTAGGCACCGGCGACAGCGCGGCGGTGCTCGAAGCGCAGCGCATGGGCGTGCTGGACAACGCCGCGGGCGCCGACGGCGTGAGCGTGACCGCGGCGACCGATTCGCGCTTCCTGCTGATCGCGGGCCGGCCGCTGGGTGAGCCGATCGTGCAATATGGGCCGTTCGTGATGAACACCCAGGAGCAGATCTACCAGACGCTGGCGGATTTCCGCGAAGGCCGCTTCAGCCAGGTCGCGGCGAACAACGGCGCCTGACCGGCAGGACTGCGCCGATCCGCACCGGGCCGGGAACGCATCGCGCGCTTCCCGGCGCCGCACAGCGCCGGGAGCGTCCTGCCCCGGCGCTTTTTTTTGCCGCTTCCCGCCCTGCCTCGCGCGCTGCCGGACAGCCCCTCCTCCCGGCCCGCGCCGCGACGCACCCGTCACGTCCCGGCATGCGACTTGCAATCTTCCTGCAACCGTTGCGGGGCCGACAAAACTGTCCTGGACGGGCCGCCCGGCCCCCGCGCACTTATATAATCCACGCTTAATGAACGGCATCACCATTCCGTGATGGATGCTGCAATGCGTCGCGGCGATCCTGCCCCTCGCACGGCAGGAGGTGCTGCCTGACACGGACGTTGATCCACGTTGCTGCCATAACCACTCGAGCCGCCTCAGTGACCCTTAGCACACCCCCAAGGCTGGCGCTTGCCCATATCAGCAAGCGCTACCCCGGCGTGACCGCCAATGACGATGTCTCGCTCGTCGTCGCCCCCGGCGAGATCCACGCCGTCCTCGGCGAGAACGGCGCCGGCAAGTCCACCCTGATGAAGATCATCTTCGGCGCGGTCAAGCCCGACGCCGGCGAGATGCACTTCAACGGTGCGCCGGCCGCCATCCACAATCCGCACGACGCCCGCAACCTGGGCATCGCCATGGTGTTCCAGCATTTCTCGCTGTTCGACACGCTGACCGTCACCGAGAACATCGCGCTGGGACTGCCGCGCGGCAAGGGCAAGAATAGGGACAGCGCCAGCATGAAGCAGCTGGCCGAGCGCATCCGCGAAACCGCGCAGCGCTACGGCCTGCCGCTCGAGCCCAACCGCCACGTGCACACGCTGTCGGTGGGCGAGCGCCAGCGCGTCGAAATCGTGCGCGCGCTGCTGGCCAGGCCACAGTTGCTGATCCTGGACGAGCCCACTTCGGTGCTCACGCCGCAGGCCGTGCAGACGCTCTTCGTCACGCTGCGCCAGCTCGCCGCGGAAGGCACCAGCATTCTCTATATCAGCCACAAGCTCGACGAGATCCGCGAGCTCTGCCATAGCGCCACCGTGATGCGCATGGGCCGCGTCACCGGCGTGTGCGATCCGCGCCAGGAGAGCGCTGCCTCGTTGTCGCGCCTGATGATCGGCGGCGAGCCGCCGCGCGAGGCGCGCGTGCAGACCGAGCCCGGCGCCTGCCGGCTGGCGGTGCGCGCGCTCTCGCTGCCGCGCGCGCATGCCTTCGCCACCGAGCTGTCGGGCATTTCGATGGACCTGCGCGCCGGCGAGATCGTCGGCATCGCGGGCGTGTCCGGCAACGGGCAGGCC